>JAJRUK010000159.1 GCA_024277835.1 Planctomycetota bacterium
CAAACCTCTTTGAACAGTTCCCACCTGCAGGAAATTCACACCCAAGTATCCGCCGCCTCGATAACCGTAAGTGTTTGTCTTACAATGTGTTACGAAACGGCCGCGCGTGCGCCGAGTATATCTCTGGACACCGCCTGTGTCAACGAAATTGGCGCGCAACCCAAACCCGCTGCCGGTTAAAAAACAGGGAAATCACTGTCGGAATCGTTGTTCGGCAGACTCAGTCCGGTAATCCAGCCAGATCCGACGAACCGATCGCACCGGTTACAAACCGGTGCCACACTTGCATCGAGTACCACACTTTTTCAACAGCTCGCTCGGATCAAAATCGGCGACCTTGTTTGACCCATCTCGCATTGCGCGTCACGCTTGCGGATGTTATGGCCACTCTTCCGTTTACAAAAAGCGTTCGAAGCCTCAACCGGATGCGTCAGATCGCGCAGGTCCTGACGGGACACGGGTTTGGCCATGTCGTTGCGCGCATCGACCTGGGCCGATTCGTCCCGGTCTGGATGCTCAAACGAAAACAGGCGGGTGCGCGCGAAATGTCGGCGTCTTCGGTCGGTCAACGACTCGCGCTGGTCTGTAACGAGCTGGGGCCAACGTTCGTCAAGCTCGGTCAGATGCTCAGCACGCGACCGGACATCCTCCCGGAAGAGGTCGTGGCTGAACTTCGCTCGCTTCAAGACGCAGTGCCTCCCTTTGACACTTCCGAAGCCATGGCGGTCATTGCGGAGCAACTGGGTAAACCGATCGCGGAATGCTACAAGTCCATCGATCAGGAACCGCTGGCGAGCGCTTCGATCGGGCAGGTCTATCGCGCCGTTGGCCTCGATGACGAGCAACTCGTGATCAAGGTGCGTCGCCCGGATATCGAAGAAACGATACAACTGGACATGCAACTGCTTCAATGGCTTGCGCAATCCCTTGAGAGTCTGATCCCCGAGACGCGCATCTACCGACCGACCGCCATCGCCGCAGAACTTGAGCAATCGCTTCTCCGCGAGTTGGACTACGTCAACGAAGCTTCCGCCACGGAGCGATTTGGCAGGGCTTTTCTCGACGATGCGGGTATTGTCATCCCGAAAGTGTATTGGGATTTGACCGGCCCGGGTGTGCTCACACTCGGCGCTATTTCCGGCGAAAAACTTGGCTCCATCCTTCAGGGAACCGTCTCGGCAGAAGGTATCGACAAGAAAACAGTCGCCAAACGCCTCGTCGACGCTTATCTCAAACAGGTTTTTGAACTTGGCATGTTCCACGCTGATCCGCACCCGGGCAACGTTCTTGTCGCACCGCCGGGGCGCATTGGCTTAATCGATTTTGGTCAGGTCGCCGCGATTACCGACGAATGGATGACCGAGTTGATCGTTATTGTCTACGCAAGCGTCACGCGCGAAGTGGACATGATCATCGAAGCGCTCGCCGATATGGACGCCGTCAAACCGGAAACCGACCGCCGATCGCTTCACCGTGCGATGACGCAACTGATCGACAAATATCACGGGCTACCGCTGAAGCGGTTCGACCTTGGCACTCTTTTCCACGAATTCTCCGACGTCATCCGCAGACACGACATGGTCGTTCCGCGCGACATGGTCATGCTCATCAAAGCGCTTGGCACTGTCGCAAGCGTCACAACAAAACTCGACCCGGACCTGGACATTCTTGAACTACTTCAACCGCGACTCAAACGCGCGTTTCGTGACCGCATCTCCCCCGGCGCACTCGCTCGCGAGACTGCGCTGGCCGGGTGGAACCTCTTGAACGTCGCTCGCCAAGCGCCAACGCAGCTACGACAGCTCATGCGGAAAGTATCCGCGGGCGGTTGGCGGCTTGACGTGCATCACAAGAACATCGATCGCCTCACCCGCGAGCTGGATCGATCGAGCAATCGCCTCGCGTTTTCGATTGTCATCGCCGCCATCATCGTCGGAAGCTCCGTCGTTGTCAGCGCCGCAACCGAGATGACGCTCTTTGGCATTCCCGTGCAATACTTCGGCATCGTCGGGTATATCCTCGCAGGCGTCTTCGGCCTTGGCCTGACGTGGGCGATCTTGCGAAGCGGAAGGCTGCACTGACCGACACGGAAGCACCGGTTACAAACCGGTGCCACATTGAAAAACCTCGTTTTCCTGCAGGCTGTTAACGATCAAAGCAGCCGTTTGATCTCCTTGCCCGCGTCGCCTCGGCGCGACATAATCTGTTTGGCTTGCAACGCTACGCTTGATGCCCACACGACACACGGAGACGAATCATGTACGGAACAATGAAAGACCATCTGCAAAGCGAACTATCCGGCATCCGCGACGCGGGACTCTACAAAGAAGAACGTCAAATCCTGGGACCACAAAGCGCCGACATCAGAGTCGAATTCCCCGAAGGCGCACCGCCCAAGGGCGTTCTTAACTTTTGCGCTAACAACTATCTGGGGTTGTCGAGCCACCCAAGAGTCATCGCCGCAGCCAAAGAAGCACTCGATACGCACGGGTACGGCATGAGCAGCGTCCGCTTCATCTGCGGAACGCAGGACGTTCACAAACGACTCGAACGCAAGATCAGCAAGTTTCTCGGCACCGACGATACGATCCTCTACGTCGCCTGCTTCGATGCCAATGGCGGACTTTTTGAACCGCTCCTTGGCGAAGGCGACGCCATCATCACCGACCAACTCAACCACGCCTCCATCATCGACGGCATCCGCCTCTGCAAAGCGAAGCGGTTCATCTACAACAACAACGACATGCCAAGCCTCGAACAAAAGCTCAAAGAATCAGCCAGCGCTCGATTCCGCATGATCGCCACCGACGGCGCGTTCTCGATGGACGGCAACGTCGCGCAGGTCGATAAGATTTGCGACCTCGCTGACAAGTACGACGCGCTGGTCATGGTCGACGACAGCCACTGTACCGGATTCATGGGAAAAACCGGTCGCGGATCAGCAGAGCACGCGGGCGCGATGGGCCGCGTTGATATCATCACATCGACGCTCGGCAAAGCGCTCGGCGGATCGTCCGGCGGTTTTACTTCCGGTCGAAAAGAAATCATCGAGCTACTTCGTCAACGATCGCGACCCTACCTTTTTAGCAACACCGTCTCGCCGATCGTCGCAAAGGCGTCGATCGCCGTCATCGACCTGCTGAGCGATACGACCGAACTGCGCGACAAGCTCGAAGCCAATACGAAACACTTTCGCAAGGGCATGACCGAAACAGGGTTCGACATCAAACCCGGCGACCATCCGATCGTTCCGATCATGTTGTACAACGCGAAACTCGCGGCTGACATCGCCCGCGATCTGTACGCGGAAGGAATCTACGTCATTGGATTCTTCTTTCCGGTCGTCGGCAAAGGCCTCGCACGAATCCGCGTCCAACTATCCGCCGCACATACACCCGACCACATTGACCGCGCCATCGCTGCGTTTACGAAGATTGGCCGAAAGTATGAAATCCTCGGGAAGAGTAAACAAGAAATTCTCGCAAAATACGGCGAGTAACAATTCGTTGAAACGTGTGGCACCGGCTTCCAGCCGGTGATCCCGGTAGAGTCGATTCATCTCAACGGAATACAGCCAACACAAGCCAACTTGCACGAACCTCACCCCTTTGAGTATCATACGACGATGATCGCGAACCCGAACTTCCGGAGACAAGTCATGGCGGTTGATCGCGTCGAGAAGCTCCTCACAAAGATCGCCTCGACGCTCGACGCGAAGGGCCTGAACTACGCCGTTGTCGGCGGAAACGCGGTGGCCGCGTGGGTGGCGACGGTTGATGACGGCGCTGTTCGCGCGACGAAAGATGTGGACATCCTTCTTCGTCGCGACGATCTCGCGAAAGCATCCGCTGCACTCGAAGACGTAGACCTCGTTTCAATCGAGGTCATGGGCGTTCATATGTTCGTCGATCGAGACAAACCCAACCCCAAGACAGGTGCCCATGTTGTCTTCGCCAACGAACGCGTTAGGCCACACTACGCGCACCCCGCACCGGGCACCGACGATTCTGTCGCCGCTGATGGAGGTTTTCGAGTTATCGCATTGCAGCAACTCGTCGAAATGAAACTCCAGGCAAACCGGTTCGTCGATCGTGTCCATATTCAGGATATGACCTCCGTCGGGCTGATCGATCAGCCACTGCGCGATAAACTTCCTGATGATCTTCGAACGCGACTCGAGACAATCGACGCCGCAACGGAAGAATAGTCACGACGTCGCCCGGCTGATACTTGTAGTGTTACACAGTTGATCGAGGAATGAACCGCATGAAGAAGGAGCTGATCGAAGCCTGGCGGACGAACAATCGGATCAATCTCTTGCTGATCGACAAAATCTCGCCCGGCGGGATGAAATCCACCTTGTCAAAGCGTGGCGGGCGCGGCGTTGCGGGCGAACTTGCGCACATGCACAATAACCGTGTCTGGCAAGTTGAAAAGAGAGCGAAGGATCTTGCCGTTGGACTGACTACGTTTCCAACCGGGGCAGTTCCGACAAAAGCTGCACTCAAAAAAGCCCTGAAAGCATCAGCCACCGCCGTCGAAGGCCTTCTCGTTGGCGCACTGGAGGGAACGCCCAAACGCCGCGGGTTCAAGAAAGGCATCTTCACGACGCTTGCGTACTTTGTTTCGCACGAAGCCCATCATCGCGGTCGCATTCTCCTGACGCTGAAGGTCAGCGGCCAAACGCTTGACAAGAATACCCAGATGGCCATCTGGGCATGGGATCAAATGTAAGCACGCGGGTAACGATCAACCTCAATTAAGGAACAACAGACAATGACACAAGACAACAAGTATGAAATCGGTGCCATCGCATGGCATGATTTGACGGTGGCTGACGCACCCGCCATCCGCGACTTTTACGCCAAGGTCGTTGGCTGGAAACCCGAAGCGGTCGGCATGGGCGACTATGACGACTTCAACATGACAAAACCCACAAGCGGCGAACCGGCTGGCGGCATCTGTCATGCACGCGGCAGCAACGCGAGCGTGCCGCCGCAGTGGCTGATCTACATCTGCGTCGCGGACCTCGACCAGAGCATCGCCGACTGTAAGAAACTCGGCGGGAAGGTCATCGACGGACCGCGAAAAGTGGGCGAGCAACAATTCTGCATCATCCAAGACCCGGCTGGCGCGGTGGCGGGGCTGATTGCGAACTAAGAACGTGCGCGAGAAGATGTACCGGAGGGTTCGCGACAAACCGAGCCGCGCCCGCGAGGAAGCGCTCCGGGATCGTGGGTGAAAGTCGCTTCCTCACGGGCGCGGCTCTGAAAGAGGCTTCTCACACACGTTCTCAGGGATGACTACGGAAGCACACAGTGGCAGGAAGCCCATTGGACTGCGCTCGGAGCGGTGCCTATAGTCATTTGACGGCACTCCTTATATGACGCGATTCCCTTGGAGTACGAAAATGGCTATCTCCGCCTTCGCACGACGAACCATCCCGACCTGCCTCGTCATCGCGCTGTTTTTCCTACCCAATGCCACGAATGCAGGCTCAACGATACGCGACATCCCCATCGAAGAGACCGTCCTACGCATCGCACGATCGAAGGACGGCGTATCGTTCAAAGACGATAGCCGTATTTTCCTGCG
>JAJRUK010000160.1 GCA_024277835.1 Planctomycetota bacterium
CTAAAGAACTGAGTCGAGTCGCCGAGGATTTCTGCCAGGCGAATGTGGGCACGGGCTTTGATCATATAAACAGCCCCCGGGGATCGCTGCATCCTTGCGGCGATTTCATGGGTATCAATCCCGTCGATGTCGAATCCCTGCACGACGTCTCGATAGTCGGGCGGCAGCAATGAGATGGCGCGATCGATGGCGTCTCTGATCTCTGACCGCGACGCCTGCTGGCTCGGACTCGCCTGCGACCCGGCCAATGTTGCAAGAAGCGCGATGTGCGAATTCGTCCCCATCGAAAGAGAGATTTGCCGCTGACGAGGTGGGCGCTTTTGACGATTTAGTTCACGAATCGCGCTGATCAGGTTGCTATCCGCAATCTTCGTGAGCCAGTTCACAAAGGATCCGTTCCCGCCAACGCGAAATCGAGAAATCCGCAAAAACGCCTCCATATAGGTCACTTGCAGAACGTCGGCGATACTCAGCACGGAACGATACCGCCGATGAATCTTCCCGGAAAATCGCGAACGCAACTCGGCATCGCATCCAACGAGAAGCTCAGAAAGTGCCCCGTCGTCACCCGAAACCGCACGCTCCAGCAGCATTCTTTCGTTCTCAGCCAATCCAAGCTCCACCAATGCGTGGCCACAAGAAAAAACAGCGTACACAACGGCCAACTGTCGCAGACCGTTCTCCGTCGTTCCCCCTCCCTTCCCACAGAGGCGCGTTTCGTTGCCGGCCACACTTGGTGTTAGTCGCATCCGAGTCTAACAACTATTCTTCTTTTCCCATAGTTCGTTAGAGTCCGCGCGGGCTACAGGCGCAAAGGTCCGCTTTAGAAGTGCAATCCGATCGTCCAGCGAATGCATGACGCCGCCAGCGGCGGCGGACCGCTCCGTTTCGCCCCGAGCGAGGGCGTGTTCTTCAGCCTTCCCCTTCACGTGGGGGGATTTGGCGGCTTGATTCTGTGCCGCATCGAGGCATCGCTTTCAAACCAAGGTTCTACCCGATTCGCCCGCAAACCGCCTCCGCGAACATCCGGGCCGCTGTCTCGCTTTGGCGAAAGAAAAGCGATGGCTCCACGAGTTCCAGTTCGTTTAGAAGCAGCTCGCCCGAGTCGCCCCGAAGAAAGTCCACGCGTGCGTAGAGCAAATTCCCATCGACGGTACTGGCGATTCGCTTCGCGAGCGAAATGTCCGCATCATAAGGGTGCCAGGGTCTGTCCGAAGCTCCGTAGTCGTCTTGAACGCGGTAGTCCCCCGTAACCGGGATCTTCTGCAGCCCGTGCGAATATTCCCCGTCAAAGAGCACGATCGAATACTCGCCCTCGGTTTCCACCCTCGACAGGTAGGGCTGCATGAGCATGGACTCCTCGTTCGCAAGCATCTCGCAAAGGTGCTTCGTCGCAGCCGCAATCCCATCCGCATCATCGTCAAACCGAAACGTTCCCCGTGCGCTCGCCGCGATGGCTGGTTTTAGAAATGCGCGACGCCATTCTCGCTCGCGCATGATGTCTTCGATCGGCGTATCGTCACCCGGGTCAAACCAGACGGTCGGGGCAATCGCGATGCCCTTGCTTTCAAGTTCGAGCAGGTACTTCTTATGCGTATTCCACCGGACGATGTCTGGCGGATTGAAGAACTTGGTCACCTTTGCAACACGCTCGGCCCACGCGACAAAGGCGTCGCGCTTTTCCTGATAGTCCCAGGTAGTGCGAATCAGGCACGCATCAAACGCCGACCAATCAACACCCTCGTCATCCCAGACAGGCCTATGTACATCCGCCCCGCGAGCAATGAGCGCCTCGTGAAAAGGTGCGTCATCAACCTCCCAATCGGGAAGCGTTGAACATGTGGGTAGGGCGATTTTCATAGCTTGCAGGATGGTTTCTTGGTGCATGCACACGGGTATCACAGTGTCGTGGCGGGCGCTGTTGGTTTCATGGTCGCCTCTGCATTAACGCAAGTGCCACATTCCGGGCATCGATCGGACACGTCGCCATAAAGAACATAATCGCATTCGTGGCATCGCGGTTCTTCGACTCTGAGGAAGAACCGGAGAGAACATCGCGAACAAGACCCGTTTGGAAAACTCATCGCCTGCTTCTTCTGGCAACGAGGGCAAGTGAGAATCATTTCATCGAAGGCGTTAGCTCTTCGTTCGTAGTTGACCGAGCGCTGCATCCGAGCCAGTACAGCAAGGGCAAGTGTTCCACAAGCCGTTACGATCCCCGAAGCAGCAGCGCATTGCTCCAGAAACGCACTGTTAGCGAACCTGTAAAGGCGCAACTGTGATACAACAACCAGCAGGTTAATCAGTGCAGCGGTGGCAAGGGCGGAAATCATCATCGCCTTTCGAAACCATTGTAGTTTCGGTTTCAATTGGCAATGAAGACATATCATCCAGTAGCTCAGGGTTGCAGAAATGGCAAGTAGCGACGCGAACGCAACTGTGCCAATCTTGTCCCCTTGAGAAAACCAGATGCCCCGTGACCATATGAATAAAGCGCAAGCGGCTGTCACAATACCGACCCATCGCCAAGTCCTGCGCGGTCCCCGTTCAAAGCCAAGCAAGCAAATTGACACTAGTGTTCCCGCCGTGAATACAGCAAGCCCGGTTTCAAACCAATGCGACGCATCTCTAGTTGAAGTCCAAGCGCCGACCAGTAGTGTCACACTTGTAGCCGCTACTGATGTAATTCCCGCCCAACCCGTGACTATGTGTGCGCCATCAAAAGTCACCGGCAGAAGTCTTACAACGATGATAGAACTGAGTCCGACGATAACACCCGTTGTGAATAGCTCCGACTCGAATCGACTACCCACGATGAACCTGGTGATGTTCCAGATGATGGCGGTAGCAAGAAGAAATTCAAAAAGGACAACCACGATTCCGAAGGTACCAGCCCGGCGCGTGCGCTCGCGTTCGAGCATGGTAAGGCAAGGCAAGATCAATCCACAAGCGATGGCTACGGTCACCTGCGTGGCAATCATGCGCTCCAAGAACGTGACAGAGTTTGTAAAAACTACAAGGACGCCAGTTGCTGCAGCAAGCCCCAGCGACCAAAGCAACACACGGAGAATAGTAGACCGAAGCTCCACGAAGTTCTAAACCTCTTCAATCTCCGCCGTCTTCGCTTTCACGATCCCGTCGATCTCGTCCTCGTACTTTTTCGTCAGCTTTTGAACATGATCCTTTACGTCCTTCGCTTCGTCCTCGCTGAGTGACTTATCTTTTTTCTCAGCGGTGTCGGCGGCTTTGTTTGCGTCGCGTCGCGCGTTTCGGATTGCGACTTTCTGGGCTTCTGCCATTTTCTTAACTTCGCCCACTAGCTGTTGACGACGCTCACCCGAAAGCGAAGGGATCGGCAGGCGGATCGCTTTGCCGTCGCTCTGCGGAGTCACGCCCAGCGAGGAAGATTGAAGACCCTTTTCAATATCGCCAAGTGTGGTCGGGTCGAATGGTTTCACCAGAAGCGTCACGGGTTCCGGGACGGAGATGGTCGCCAGCTCACGAAGTTCCATCGAGCTGCCATAGCTCGCCACTTCGATCTTAATATGCTCGACCAGCCCCGGATGAGCACGACCTGTCCGAATGCCTTTCAGCTCGGCCTTGAGAAACTCGACGGCTTTGGTCATTTTGGAGGAACAGTCTTTTTGAATCGCCGATGCTGCCATAGCTGTCTCGCTTCCCCGAAGGGTGTTGGTGGTGAAAAGAGTCCGCGCAACTCGCACGCGCCGCTACGGGATTTTGCGGGGAGGCAGCGTAGCGGTCAAGCGCGGCGACCCGGGCATCGACCACGCCGACGTCGTGAGATCAACCCAGCGGGAACAAGAAGCCCCAGCGCCTCAAGCCCCATCGCACCACACAGCGATGGCGAGGCAGAGACGCCAGAACCGTCGCCGTCAATCTCGGGGTTGGGGATGTCTTGCTGGGCGATGGCTTTGTTGATGGCACTTTCAACAGAATCACCCGTCGTGCCAACAAGCCCCGTTTCAACAAACGCCGCGATATTGGAAAACGGTCGGCCAAGGGCAGCGGCCATGCCAGTCCCACCCGGAGCGTTCGAGAGCGTCGCAGAAAGTGTCGCGGAAAGCGTGTACTCTAGGTCTTGCTCGACCGTATAGGTGTATGTGTGTTCCTGAGCGCCAAGGATCAATAGGATGAGCGTCCCGGAACTTTCGATGGACGCAAGCGCCGCCGCCGAAGTCTCATCAAGACCAAAGGCCACTAGCTCCGCGACCGAAACCGCAGTCGCAACAATTGCTCCGGACGTGTCAGTCGCGATACTCCCATCCGCGTCCCCGCGAATCGTAACGCTCGTTTCAAGCAACACCTCGTCATCATCGAGCGTCACACTGATCGCAACAACCCCGTCCATCGCAGAGAGATCAGCCACTTCCGCCGCCGTCCAAACCACAATCGCTCCCGAAAGGAACACGCTACTCTGCACTTCCTGTGTAGGGCTTGTTGCGAAGTCGAGTTCATCCGCACCGAACCGGACAACGCGCGTCTCGGTCGCGACGGATTCAACGAAATACGAAACCCCAGCGTCATCGGAATAACACGCCGCTTCAATCGCGAATTCCTCAGGGTTGGGTTGATCGAGGCGCGTGGGATCGTCAAAATCCGAAAACGAGAGGCCCATCGCGATAAGCTCACCGTCAAGGTCCGTCGAGGTCAGCTCTGCGGACGCGGTCAGCGGCAGGTTTGAAGCGTCCGGCAATAGTTCATCACTGCTCGCCGTCACAGACGCCGGCTCGCCGTCCATCAGCTCTTGCGAAGTCGCCGACACCGTCGCCGTCGTCTCCACGATCTCACCCAAGGCGGTCGCCGCGAAAAAAACGAACACAACGTACGCGCAAGATGCTCGCAAAAAATAATCCGCCCGAGTCGTTACCCAATATGATCTGTTCTTATCCATCGCATGTATCTTTCAAAGCGCCAAGATCGCGCAAACATACCACGTCTATCAAAGGGGAGATGGCCACGATTATACCCAATCCTCGCCTCAAAGTCGAGCCGATTCAGCTTGCCGGGTTTGACGTATCGCTTCTATTCAATGCTGCTCGCACCCAATCGCGACCCGCAATCTGCGAAATCGGCTGATTGGCGTAATCCTTCGCGGCAAGCTCCGCAAGTTCCCGGATTGTGCGCTTGGCCACCGGATGAACAACATCGCTGGCGATCTCTGCAAGTGGTTCCAGCACAAACCGCCGCTCGCAAATCCGCGGGTGGGGGAGCATAAGGTCATCTGTCTCCTCTACGACCCACCGACATGACGCTAGTGTCACCGCGTGACCTTCAACTCCCTCCGAGCCGCGTGGCTTTAGCCCGCGCGGACTCACAATCTCAGACGGTCCTTCATCAGGCGAAAGACCCTCCCGCCCGAGGGTGCAAGCGTCTTCATTCGTCCCATGCCCATACAACAACAAGTCGATATCAATCACCCGCGCTTCCCACTGCGTCTCTCGCACCCGACCAAGCGCTCGCTCAATGTCCATCGCAACTGCAAGCAGTTCCCCCGGCGGCAGCGTCGTTTCGACGCGAATCGCGCTATTGAGATAACTCGCCTGCTCATTGGCGACGCCAACCGGCGTAGTTTCATAGAGCGACGCAACGCCACGCTCAAACTCAACAGCCATTCGCTCATGCGCATCAATCGCCAACACCGCCGCTCGCAGTGTCGCCAGTCTATCACCCAGATTCCCGCCCAGCCCCAAAAAACAAACGCATGGGGGTATCACTTCCAAGGCATCGGTTGTTATATTTGACAGACTCACAATTGTTCTTGAACTCTCGCTTACCACATGCTAGAGTCGCACCTGCCGTGACTTAATTCTCGTGAAAAAAACGCGGCATGCGTCGCACTGGCTGTCTTGAAGCATGTCGAAAAACGAAGTTTTTCTATGTGGCACCAGTTTGTAACTGGTGCGAGGTGCTAACTCGGTAGACAACGCACCGGTTACAAACCGGTGCCACACTTTTTTAGCAGCCAACGATTCAACAGCCAAATGAGGTATTCGCATGACCGACGTTCCAAGTCAACCCCCGTCACTCATCGATGTCGATTCTCCTTGCATGAGTTGCGGCTACAACCTTCGCGGGCTGCAAACCGACAGCAACTGCCCGGAATGTGGCCACATCATCTCCGCCTCGCTCCGCGGCGACATGCTTCGGTTCTCCGACCCCAAGTGGCTCGCCCAGCTCCGCCTCGGCGCGTCGTTGAAGCTCTGGGCGATTGTTGTTTCGTTTGTCCTTTCGTTTGTTGCGGGTTTTGCAGGAGCTTTTTTCGGATTGCCTATCCTTCTGGTGCAGTTCGCAGCGCTCGTGGGGTCGGTAATGGCCCTATGGGGGACGTGGTGTATTACGTCGCAAGAACCTCGAATCGCCCTGACGGATGACTCGCTGACTCTTCGGAAGTTCATCCGAACTTGCGCAATCGCAAGCGGTGTCGGCGATTTGCTACACATGGTGGCCGACGTGGGACCATTGCCAGCGCTCATGTATACAGTGTCCTTGCTCCTGGGTTTGACCGGATACGCCGCCTCGTACGGCGAGTTATTCTATTTTCGACGGTTCGCCAACCGCATCCCCAACCCTGATCTTGTCAAGTCAACCAAGCGGATGATCATCGTGCTGCCAATCTTCTTCGTTGTCATTGTGCTAGCCTTTGTCGCGGCTGTCGTTGCTGGCGTCCCGCTGGCCGGGCCGCCACCGGTCGGAGCAGGAACCACCACCGCAGCCGCGATGCCCGCTGCCCCGGTGGCACCCGGTGCGGGTCTCGGCGGGCTTGCGATTGGCGGCATGTGCGGGTTTGGGATTTTCGGATTTGTTCTGTTCCTCTGGTACGTCAACCTATTGATTAAATACAAGGCAGCGTTTACAGAAGCGATCGCCCAAGCATCGGTTGCTCTGTCCTCGACTGACCCAACGAATCCCGCGTCGCCGATGGCGGTGGATCAGCCAACTCAGGATCCGCCTCCTCAAGATCAACCGCCGCCTATGTAGTTTGCCACGAGGTATTCGCATGACCGACGTGACGGTTGAACCGACATCGCCAATCGAAGTCAACTCCCCGTGCATTCACTGCGGATACAACCTGCGCGGATTGCTCTCGGACGGAATCTGCCCCGAATGCAGCCAAGCGATCGCCGCGTCTCTGCAAGGCGACTTACTGCGATTCGCGGAGCCGGTGTGGTTGAAGCGGGTTGTGTTTGGGGTTTGGCTGACACTGTTTAGCTACCTCGGAATCTTCGTGATCGTCTTGGTCGTCACGGCTCTTCCTTGGGCCTGGGCCTTGGGGTGGTGGGTCGGAACTGTAGCCATGGTCGCAAGCTCGCTGCTAACAGTCTGGGCTACGTTTTGTATCACTGCCCAAGAGCCGCGACTCTCGTTGAGCGAAGACCCAGTGCTTCTGAGGCGACTCGTTCGGATTTGTGCCGTTGTCAGCGCTACAAGGAAAATAATTGACGACGTCGGTATGATTCCGCTGCCACAGACGGTGCGACAAGTCATCGAGATCGCCGGAGCCTTTGCGGCCGTCGTGATGATGTTTGGCTTGTTGGTCTACCTTCGCCGATTCGGGAGACGGATTCCCGGCAAGAAGCTGGCGGGGTCGGCGTCCACGCTTCTATGGGTACTCCCGGCCTCTTTGCTGATGAGACTCGTGCTAAGTTGGACGGTCGGTTCGGTGCCTGCGTTCCCGCGCGTGGGCACCGCGAGCGGCATCGCGGAGTTTCTCGTCATGATCGCAAACCTATTCACCGGCATCGGGTTTATCTATTACCTGATCGTCTTGTTTGGCTTCAACCGCGCCTTGTCCGAAGCGCTGGCGAGTGCGACGGGTGAAGACTTCGAGGATTTAGATAGCGTGTGAGAAGCCTCTCACCGAGCCGCGCCCGTTAGGAAGCGATCCGGGTCAGAGGGTGAAAACGCTTCCTCACGGGCGCGGCTCGGTTTGTCGCGAAATTTCCGATACATCTTCTCGCACATGTTCTGAATGAGCGACTCGACCTTATTACCACCTTAGCTTCGCGATGCGCTGCCCTGCCTCTTTCGTGCGCTGTTCATCGACCGTCAGTGCGAATCGAACATACCCTTCCCCGCAAGGGCCAAACCCCGCTCCGGGGATGACGACTGTGTCAGCTTCGTCGAGGATTCGTTTCGCGACCGTCATCGAATCGACCCCGCCCGGACACTTCGCCCACACATAAAACGTCGCCAATGGGGCGGTGATGTTCCACCCAGCTTCCTTGAGCGCCCCGACGAGAATATCGCGGCGACGTCGGTATGATTCCATCTGGTTGCGCACTTCGCTGTGATCCAGATTCGAGAGCGCCTCAACCGCCGCCTCCTGAATCGCCCCGAAGAGTCCCGAGTCGGCGTTGTTTTTGACTTTTCCAAGTGACGAAAGCGCCTCGCGATTTCCCACCGCAAACGCAACCCGCCATCCCGTCATGTTAAACGTCTTGGACAGCGAATGAAGCTCAATCGCGACTTCTTTCGC
>JAJRUK010000161.1 GCA_024277835.1 Planctomycetota bacterium
CGGCGATCGCTGCTGCTTGCTGAGCGTCGGCGTCTGTGAGCAGGAGCAGGAATTCATCGCCGCCGTAGCGGATCGCGAAATCGTCGGGTCGAAGCGACCCGCTTAGTAGCGCTCCGGTGAACTTCAAGAGTGCATCGCCCACTTGATGCCCCAGCGCATCGTTGAACGCTTTAAAGTTGTCGAGATCGACCATGACCGCCGAGAGGGCGCGCTTCGCGGTCTGCTGCGCATCGAACACGGTGTCGAGGTTTTCTTCCAGGAACGCGCGATTGCGAAGTTGCGTCAGCGGGTCCGTTTGTGCGAGGAATCGCGCGTGCTGCAACTGCCTGTCAAAACCGACCTCGCATTCGCGCAATGTCTGTTTGGCGTCTCTGCGGAGGCGCTTGGCGCGCGTATGACTTTCGTCCAGGCTGCCTCGCAGCTCTTGAAAACGCTCCGCGATCTGTGCGGTCTCTCGCCACCTTCGAAAACGCCTCGCGTGCAGGCTCTTCGTGTTGTACTCCGGATCGCCAACGAGGTCAGCCATTCGGCGAAGCGGATCGACGAGTTCCACATCGAACCATCGATAGAGCGATCGGGTGGAAAACCAGGCGATCGCGCCGACGAGGATCGTAAACATGGAGATGGCGGTGAGCCACTGCTGCGTTGGCGATGTGACCCGCATGACGGCCACGAGCGTCGCGGTTCTGGCCGACACGCGGTCTCCGAAAGGGACGGCGATAGCACTAAGTACGCAGGGGGTTCCGTCTTTTGGAGATTCCGTTGCTTTGGGCGTCCCCTCTTGTGTAAGCAGGTCTTCGACTGTTTCTCGGTACGCGAGGCGGTCCGGGTAGATCGACGAAATGGAGCCGAATGCGTCGAGCGTCGCGACCGCGACAAGGGCATCGTGTTCGCGCACAGCCCGGGCGAGCGATTGCTTATAGGTCCGCTCCGATCCTGGAGAAATCGACGCGGCTAGCATTTTCGCGGTACTGCGGAGGCTATCGTCGCGAGCTTCTGAGAGCAGCCCGTGCGAGAATACCGCAAAGAGCGTTGTCGCAAAAAGCAGCGCGAGAAGCGCCGCGCTTCGAACACGTCGCGCGAAGGCTGGGCTGACCGGTTGGGTTGATTCTATAAAACTCATGACGTCTCTTTGGTTGGGCTGCGGGATGGGCGCACGCGTTCCCCTCGCTGGCTTATCCTTTCCCCCTTCCGCACAGGTGAAGTCTACAATTCTGTCGGGGGCGTCCGGTAAGCGCGAAGCGGGGCGATTGTCAAAGGTAGGGGCGTGGCGCGTTAGCGCTAGCCAGCCGTTGAAAAAGTGTGGCACCGGTTTGTAACCGGTGCGATATCTACGGTTCCGGGGTCTAGCACCGGTTACAAACCGGTGCCACATAGAAAAACTTCGTTTTTCAACAGGCTATCAACTGCAAAGGTTATCGCGGGTTACCTCGGCGGAGGTCTTGGGCGTTTCCCATACGCGGACGCGGTCAAGCTCGCTGGTATCGA
This sequence comes from Planctomycetota bacterium, assembly GCA_024277835.1. GTDB lineage: Bacteria > Planctomycetota > Phycisphaerae > UBA1845 > UBA1845 > JAJRUK01. The sequence goes on from JAJRUK010000161.1 coordinate 1,489, forward strand.
ATTTGCCCTTTAGGCGAGAGAAGATGACGGCCGCGATGTTTTCGACCGTTGGGTTGAGGTCCGAGAATTCCGGGCATTGGGTGTTGAGGTTTTTGTGGTCGAACGCATCAACGACGTGCTCGCGGACGATGCGGTCGAGCGCACCAATGTCCGTGAGCGTGCCGTTTGGTAGCCCTGCCTCGCCGGCGACTGTGATCTCAAAGACGTAGTTGTGTCCGTGACCCTCCGGGTTGGAACATTTCCCGAACAGCTCGCGATTTTCGCTATCTGACAAGGTCGGAATTGCTAACCGATGGGACGCGGAAAACTCGAACGATTGCGTTAGCTTTAACATTGGTGGATCTCCGGGTTCGATTGCGAGTCGTGTGAAGGGGGACAACACCAGCTCGACGGATCGCAGCGTTGTGCCTTCGGGAGTCTTTTTTTCGACGACTATGAACGCCTCTTGGAGGGCGAAGGCGAGTGTCGCTAGCGAGCACGCATCGCTACGATTCGACGCCTCGATCTTCTTGCGGACGACGGTTTGCGCGAGCTGGTCGAGTTGTCGTATGTCGCACACATAGCCAGTTCGCGCGTCAGGGTTTCCATCGACCGTGATGCGAATCATCGCAAAGCGGTCAAGGTCGCAGCCTTCTTGCGTGCCAGCCCAACTGTTGCGGTTGGGGTTGGCTGTTTCTTGGATCGCTCCCCCCAGCCAGGTTCGTGTTTCGCGCGTAAGTCGCATGTGGGTACTCTACAGGAGATCGCCGGTCAGTTGGAGCGTTCATGCATCGCGATCGCCGCGCAGACTGCGACGGCGGCGGTTTCGGTGCGCAAAATTGTCGGAGATAAAGAGATTTGCACGAAACCCGCGTCCTCAGCCCGTTTGCGTTCTTCGTCCGTCCATCCACCCTCGGGGCCAACGAGGGTCAGTATCCCGGCATCTTCGGGGGCATCCGCAATAGCGGCGGAAAGTCTACGCGGTGACGTTGTTGTGTCAGCGATGAAGGCAAAATCAAACGACGTTCGTACGCCGAGGACATTATCAAAGGTTTTGGGCGATCGAATCTCAGGCACCCACGCGCGCTGCGACTGTTTCGCCGCTTCGATGGCGCGGCGCTGGTGTTTTTGAGTGGCGCTGTCTTTGGGAATGGCGACACTTCGATGTGCGAGCATTGGCCAAATCGCTGCCGCGCCAAGTTCTGTACATTTCTCGATCAAAAAGCCTTGCCGGTGAACTTTTCCCATCGCGACGGCGACTGTCAGCTGCAACGACGCGTCAAACGGTCGCTCAACGACGTCCGATATGTCGATTTCAAGGGCGTTGCGTTTTATGGAAGTGACGACCGCCTGGCCCTCGCGCCCCGCCCCGTCGAAAGCAACAACGGCGTCCCCGGAGCGAACTCGCAGGACATGGGTCGCGTGGTGAGACTCCTCCGGACCCACGCGGGCGATTCCGAGC
>JAJRUK010000162.1 GCA_024277835.1 Planctomycetota bacterium
CGTGTCGAGCCTTGCGGGAAGAGGGGTATCGCGTCGTTCTGATCAACAGCAACCCTGCGACGATTATGACCGACCCGGAAACGGCCGACCGGACCTACATTGAGCCGATCACGCCGGAGTTCATCGACAAGGTGCTCTTTGCGGAGAAGCGAGCGGGGCATCCGGTTGACGCACTGCTTCCGATGTTGGGCGGGCAGACGGGGCTCAATTGTGCGATGGAGGCGGCGGAGGCGGGGATTCTAGCGAAGCACGGCGTTGAGATGATCGGTGCGAACGCAGAAGCGATTCACCGAGCCGAGGATCGGACCGCCTTCAAAGAGACGATGCTCTCGATTGGGATGGACGTGCCCCATTCTGGCATCGCACACAGTTGGGAAGAGGCGCTGCAAGTCTTGGAGAAGGTGAAGCTGCCGTGCTGCATTCGCCCGGCCTACACGCTTGGCGGCGAGGGGGGGGGCTTTTGTAGAACGGTAGAGGAGTTCGAGCGAATTGCGCAGCGAGGGTTGGACCGTAGCCGGGTCACTGAGATTCTCATTGAAGAGGATCTCTATGGCTGGAAGGAATTTGAACTGGAGGTGATTCGCGATCGGGCGGACAACGTGATTATCATCTGTTCGATCGAGAACATGGACCCGATGGGCGTCCACACAGGAGACTCGATCACGGTCGCGCCCGCGCAGACGTTGACGGATCGGGAGTATCAGCTGATGCGCGATCGGTCGATCGCCATCATTCGGGCGATTGGCGTTGACACGGGCGGTTGCAACATCCAGTTCGGCGTCGATCCGAAGACGGGGCGCCAAGTCGTTATCGAGATGAATCCGCGGGTCTCTCGGTCGTCAGCTCTAGCGAGCAAGGCGACGGGGTATCCGATAGCGCGGGTGGCCGCGAAGCTGGCGGTGGGGTACACGCTCGATGAGCTGCCCAACGACATCACCAAGAACACGTCTGCCGGCTTCGAGCCGACGATCGACTATTGCGTCGTGAAGATGCCGCGCTGGACGTTCGAAAAGTTTCCCGACGCCGATGAGACGCTTACGACGCAGATGAAGTCTGTTGGTGAGGCGATGGCGATCGGACGTACGTTCAAGGAGGCTTTTCAGAAATGCATTCGGTCGATGGAGATCAAGCGGTTCGGTTTCGGGTTAGATGCCAACGATGTCTGGTTGAGGCGTGAGAAGTCGACGGCGCAAGCGTCTGCAGCGTTGATGGGTGGTGGTACCGCGACGGAAGCGCCGCCTGACACAGAAGAGGAACATGCACGACAATGGCCAATCGAGGGGCGAGTGTTGGCTGAGAAGCTGTCGCAGCCGTGCCAAGGTAGGCCCTATTACGTTCGGTATGCGCTGAAGCTCGGCTGGTCGGTCGAACGACTGCATGAGCTGACGAGAATCGATCCGTGGTTCTTATCAAACATGCAGGAGCTTGTGGAGACGGAAGCAACTGTGGAGTCGGCACAGACGTCAGGGTCGGCCGAACCGGCTTATGAAGTCAAGCGGCTCGGGTATAGTGACGTGCAGATTGCCGCAGCCAGTGGATCGCCGTTGGATTCGATCGCCCGTGTCGCGCCGGTGTACAAGCTGGTTGACACCTGTGCGGCCGAGTTTGAGGCGGCGACGCCGTACTACTATTCGTCCCACGAGGTGCCGGTCTGGCACGCGGATGAGGGCTTGTTCGTCGAAGACGAGCTGCGCGTGACGGATCGCGAGAAAGTCGTTGTCTTGGGTGGTGGTCCCAACCGGATAGGGCAGGGGATCGAGTTCGACTATTGTTGCTGTCACGCTGCGTACGCGGCTCGCGACGCCGGCTATGAGTCGGTGATGGTCAATTCGAATCCGGAGACGGTTTCCACCGACTTCGATACGAGCGACTTACTCTTTTTCGAGCCGCTAACGCATGAAGACGTGCTCAATATCTTGCAGCGACTGAACGGCGTGTCGGATTCCGGAGCGCAGCGGGACCGAATCAAGGGGGTCATTGTCCAGTTTGGTGGCCAGACGCCGCTGAACCTTGCGCAGGGGCTTAAGGATTCGGGCATTCCAATCATTGGGACGCAACCTGAGATGATCCACATGGCAGAGGATCGCGAGGAGTTCCAGACGGTGTTGCGCGATCTGAGTTTGCTACAGCCACCGAGCGGTATCGCGCGTGGCCGGGAAGAGGCATTCGCTGTTGCGGATCGCGTTGGGTATCCCGTGTTGGTTCGTCCAAGCTATGTGCTTGGTGGTCGCGGCATGAAAGTTTGCAACAATGCCGGCGATCTTTCGGCGTATCTCACTGAGGCACTGGCCGCGACGGATAGACAGGGCGGCAGCTTGGATAATCCGTTGTTGATCGACAAGTTTCTAGGGGACGCGATTGAGGTCGATGTCGATGCCGTTGCGGATTACGGTCAGCCGCGGGCGAGCGATGGAGGTCCACCCCGGACGTGCATGGTGGCGGGCATCATGGAACACATTGAAGAGGCCGGCATTCACAGCGGCGACAGCACGTGTGCGATTCCGCCGTTCTCGCTCGGTCGCATGGTTGTCGAAGAGCTGTACCGTTCGACGAAGCGGTTGGCGAGGCGGCTCAATGTTTGCGGCATGATGAACGTGCAGTACGCCATTCTCAATCGGACGGTTTATGTGCTGGAAGTGAACCCGCGTGCTTC
>JAJRUK010000163.1 GCA_024277835.1 Planctomycetota bacterium
ACTGAGATCGTAATCCTACAGCGCCTCGCGAACCGTCATTCGCTTCAAAACGGCGCTGGCCATCTTGCCGACCTTGCTCGGAGCGTCCAGTCGTGACTGCAACTGCTCCCGATACAGCGTGCATCGACGGCAGAGGATGTACGAGAGAATGCAGACGAGCATCGAAGGAATCAAAAGCTCATAATTGCCCGTCATTTCATTGACCATGATGATCGTAGAAACCGGCGTATTGGCAGCACCCGCAAAAAACCCGGCCATCCCAACGAGTACAAACGCTCCGGGATGAATCTCCATCCCCGGAAATAGCTGAGCACAAAAAAGCCCCGTCGCACCGCCAAGCGCGCCGCCGATGATCACCGAAGGACCAAACACACCACCGCTACCGCCGCTGCCGATCGTAAACGTCGTCGAAGCCATCTTGGCAAGTCCGATTACCGCCAGAAACGCCGCACCGACATAGGCAACGCTCGTCCCGCTACCAAGCGCCCCCTGAAAAGCGGAATACGTCGGCATCGCAGCGAGGTTGTCGTTGAAACAAAGTTGGATAACCCCGTACCCGGTCCCGATCGCTTCGGGCAGCGCGAATCCAATAATCCCGACAAGCATCCCACCAATCGCAGGCTTAAGATGCGGAGGAATGCTCTTCACTCGATCGAACATGAACGTGCGAAAGCCATAAAACATCCAAACGAAAAGATAAGCCGAAGATGCGACCACGCCCGCGAGAAGCAGGTACGGGAAAATCTGCGTCACATGCTCGAACGCGTAGTCGGGCGTGATGAACAGGGGGTGGAACCCAAAAAAACCGCCGAAAACACTATACGCGACGATTGACGCGATAAACGAAGGCACCAGAACCTCATGCTCAAAATCCGGATCTCGGTATAAAACCTCGGCGGCGAAGAGCGCCCCCGCCAGCGGTGCGTGAAAGATCGCCCCAACACCCGCAGCCATTCCTGCCGCCATCAAGACGCGGCGCTCGTGCGGTTTGACGTGAAGCCAATCACCCAGCATCGACCCGAATCCTGCACCGATCTGCGCAATCGGACCCTCACGACCGCCAGAACCGCCCGTGCCAATCGTAATCATCGAACTGATCGCCTTGACGAACGGAACCCGATGGCGAACCGCGCCATCCTTAAAATGGTAGGCTTCAATTGCGGCGTCAGTTCCGTGGCCTTCTGCTTCCGGTGCAAAGGTGAACACGATCAAACCGCTCACGAGACCGCCGACCATCGGAAGAAGCAAGAGAACCCAGCGGACCGGAGAATCGCCAGTGAACATCGACCCAAGATGCAGAAATGCGGGAAGGTGCTCGTTACCCGCGTCTGCAGGATGATAATTCGCCAAGTATCCCTGGAATAACGCGCTTCCGGACTGAAGCATCGTCAGGAAAATCGCAGCACCACCACCAGCAACGTGACCGATGATGATACACATGAGGACAAGTCGCACGAGCGACCGCGTCTCGCTTTGCGCTGCTTTATCACCGCCGGGGCTATCGCTCATTTGGTTATGCTACTGCTGGGCAAGGGTCTATCCGTCAAAATTTTCAAAGGCGGCGTAGATGGCGTCCGAGGTTTGCGCAGATTTCACTTCGTCGCGGAAATCGTGGTTTAACCAGACGCGACTCACCTTCGCAAGCGCCTGAATATGTGGGCCGGTATCGTCGATAGCGCTGGCGAGCAAAATCACCAAGTCGCTGGGCGGGTAGCCCTCAGGTGCGCCAAAATCGATCGGAGTCGTCGGTTTGCCGACAGCCATGACGAGTCGCTTGACCCCCGGCGACTTACCATGAGGAACTGCGAGACCCGACTCGGTCGCGGTCGAACGAATCTTCTCGCGCCCGAGCACCGCTGCGAGCACCTGGTCTCGATTCGTCAGACAACCATCGCGATCGAGCGCATCGACAAGCTCAGCAATCACGCCGTCTTTGTCCGTCGCGACCAGCGGTACGCAAACGCAGCCCTTCGATAAAATGTCAATCGTCTTCATCAGGTAGCTCATCAACCACGCAGCCCAAGACTCGAGAGTGTATCACCAACCGCCCGCGGACGAAATGGCGCAGACCGGTTATTCCGCAATCATGGGCGGTCGCCGCACGTATCACCCCGCCCCCCACTGCCGCCTCGAGCAAACACCGCAAAGAGGTACGTCCACCCCGTTCCCAGAACAACCCACCATGGCCAGGCGATGTAGACGATTTCGCGTTCGCTCTGGAGATATTTTAGCAGTGCGAGGCCTGCGACGGACGTGAGCATCGCAACGACGTTGACCCCGTCGCTTCCGCGTCGTCGCGTCGTCACACCCACAAGAAACACGCCAAGAAGCCCGCCAAAGATCAACCCGACCCACCCAAACGCGTCCTCAAGAAGCTCCTGCGACCCAGAAAACCCAATCGCCGCCCCGGCAAGAAGCATCCCAAACCCAACCGTGCACCATCTTGCAACAACAAGGTCGCCAACACCACCGCCTTCCAGCTCGCTCACGGAAGTGACCTCCGCCCCTCCCGAGCCGCAGGCTTTAGCCTGCGCGGACGCTCGTCGCCGAAGTTTCCACGGTTTGTAAAAATCCGTCACCGCACTCGACGAAAGCGCCCCCAACGCCGAATCCAAACTCGACATCGCCGCCGCGAAAATTCCAGCAATCAAAAGCCCCTTCAACCCGGCCCCCGCCGGGATCACGTTCGCGATGAAATTCGGAAATACGCGATCAGGCGAAGCAGCCATTCCGATCGGCGCGACGGGCACTTGAGCGTAATAAACGTACATCAACGATCCGATCATCAGAAACAAAACGACCACCGGCAACCCCGTAACCGCATTGAAGATGAGCGAGCGCTGCCCGCGGCGAAGGTCCGGGCAGGTCAGCATCCGCTGCGTCAAGTCTTGATCGACACCGAGCGCAGCCATGTTTTGAACGATCGCATGAATAAACAAAACCCAAAAGAGTTTATCGCCATTAAACTCGAACCCACCGCGAAACGTCCGAAGCTTTCCAGCAGATGAAGCGGCCTCGATGTTCTCAGCAATCGATCCGGGGATCGCGTCAAAAAGGAAAAACAACGCGCCTAGTCCTGCGCCGATGAATACAACCGCCTGGAGCGCGTCCGTCCAGATAATGGCCTTGATACCACCGCTTGCGGTGTAAGCAATCGCGACCGCGGTCACGCTCAGAATCACCGCGGCCAGTGGCCAATCGAACAAGATGGAAATCGCCAGCGACGCCGCGAGCAGACGAAAACCGCTCCCGACAACGCGCGATGCGACGAAAAAGAGCGACGCCGTCGTCTGCGTTTTCGGTCCGAACCGCTGGCCAAGGTATTCATAGACCGTTGTGACAGAACCACCATAAAACGCCGGAAGAAACAGATAAGCAATCACCAGACGCCCGACAAAAGCACCGGCGTACATCTGAAGATACCACCAGTCATCCGCAAACGACCTGCCGGGAACGATGAGAAATGTAAGGGCGCTGACTTCCGTCGCGATGATCGACAGGCCAACGATAAACCAATGCTGCTCGCGCCCGCCGAGAAAAAAGTCCGTCGTATCCCGCTCCCTGCGCCCCGCCCACAGACCAATACCAACCGTCGCCACGAAATAGACCGAGAGAACCGCAATATCAAGACCGCCGAGGTTCAAACTTCTAGCTCCATGCAGAGCGCGTCGGCGATGTCGCCAAGACCGGCGGGTTTGTTGCGCTTCCTCCAGAGGTCCGAGTATGCGCGGAACACCGAGCGTAGTTCTCGCTCATATTCGAGCGCATTCCGCCGCTTCTCATCGCGTGCAAGCGCAACGCGATCCGCGAACAGTTCGACAAACCGCGCAGCAACCGCCAGCTCGCCGAAATCTTGCTCGATGGCGGGGACCGATGACGACTCTTGCTTGAACCAGCTGGCTGCCCGGGTTGCGGCTTCGCTGATTCGCTCAGTTTGTTCTGCCGTTGGAAGCGTAGGGTCGTCGCGGAGATCGTCCATCGACGCGTGAAGCAATCGCCACGTCTCGGTGCGACCGCACGCCGACGAGACTTCGCGA
>JAJRUK010000010.1 GCA_024277835.1 Planctomycetota bacterium
AGCACCCCGAGCCGCAGGCTTCAGCCTGCGCGGATTCTCGTACGCAAGGGTGCCACCATCGACCTAAGAACGTGTGCACGGCTACGAACCGAGTCGCGCCCGTTAGGACGCGACCCGTTTGTATGTCGAGAGTCGCTGTTTCTTCGCTTCCTCACGGTCGCGGCTCGGTTTGTTCACCGCCTTCTCACACTCGACCTAAGACATCCGGTCGCCTCCAAGGCGCATGAATCCAAGAAAGTCTCGTGGTAAGAAAGCTGCGAAATGAGGAAAGCGATCGCTGACCGCATCGCTCGGTGTGAAGGCGGAAGATGCAACTCAGAGATACAGTGGATGATCGAACCGAAGACCAGCCCCAACAAGCGGCACAGATGACTCGGTCGAAACGACCTGCGTGCGAACCACCGTTGCAAAACAGCTACCACCCGCCAGGCAGCCAAGCGGAGAACCGTCCGCCTCAAAAAGCTCAAGCTCACACCGCTCACCGACAGAAAGCCCCACCGAGGGTGCGACCGTGAGGAACAACCCGCCCTCGCTAATGTCGCGGGCCAACCCGTCTGCCACCGCCCGACCTCCAAGACGCACAACGCGAGCCGTCATCGCAAGGGACTGCCGAGTGGTCGCACGTTTCTCGTCAACGATTGCCTCAAGGACAGCGGTGCCCGACATCGGGTTAGAAAAAGAGTTGATGTGATCGCCACCCAATGACAAGTGTTGTCACTCCGACAAAGCGATGCACCGGACACGAGACCCAAGCCACAAGGCCTGAGCGGCATCCGACTGGTTCTTCGACTATATCGTCCACCCCCCGCTTGTCAACGTAGGATAATGTCTGAACCTGCATAGCCAACAACGCCCATCCGAGCAATTGCCACTTTACAATACTGATAGAAGACCCGTTTCGCCCCAAATCGCTCCGCAAACACTAAGCCACCCTATTGGGCGAGCGGTTGGGCGTCTTGCGCTTAGTTGACAATACGCATGGATTGAACGATTGCACCGTGATGTAGCGCGCGACAAGGTCGGCGCTGGTACGGAACTGTGACAGACGACTGAACGTGGAGCGACCTCATGGCGATGGCAGCCTTTGAAGAATTGGATTACGGAATGACGCCGCTGGGCGAGTTGATTCTGCGCCGGCGCGAGGTGCTGTCGCTGGATCGGGCTGAGGTGTTCGAGGTCAAACTTGCGGGCGTGCTGCTGATGTCCAGCATCGTTAATCAGGCGGAGATCGCGCTGGCTGAACTCGCCCTGCCGCTTGTGGCGGGCGATGCTTGCGATGTGCTGGTTGGCGGACTCGGACTTGGGTACACAGCGAAGGCGGCACTCGAGGTGGACAACGTCGCGAGTGTGACGGTGGTCGAGTATCTTCAGAGGGTCATCACCTGGCACCGCGGCGGTCTCGTTCCTCTTGGCCCATTGCTCACGCAAGACACACGATGTCAATTGATTCACGGCGACTTTTTCGCGGCAGTCGGCTCACCCGCACGACATGACGACGACGGGTCCACACCGTGCTCTGACGCGATTTCCGAAATCAGTTCTACGCGGTTTCACGCGATTTTGCTCGACATCGATCACTCGCCGCAGTTATTGTTACATGCCGGTCACGGAGAGTTTTACACTTCGGAGGGCCTGGAACGATTGACAAGTCACATCCATCCCGGAGGCGTCTTCGCGCTCTGGTCGGCGGATCCACCGGAAGAATCTCTAACCGACGCCTTGAGCGGGGCTTTCGCAAACGTCCGGGTTCGCGACGTGGCGTTTTACAACCCGTTGCTCGACCTGCAGGAAGTCAATTACATCGTGATTGCGCAACTCGCACCGGGTTGCCACTGAGAATGTCATCGATTCGTGGCCTCACAACGTGTGCGTAACTCTCCTTGACCGCATGTAGCTGCCCGCGGAGAATCCCCCTCGATTGAACAAGGGCGTGCTACGGGCTGGTGCTGCGGGTCAGGTTTTTCTGCGATCAACGATGGGAATTCTCGTAACATGTCAGGCGATCTCGAAGCACTTCGGGACGCGTACGCTTTTTGATGGTCTGTCCGTCGGGTTTTCTGATGATGAGCGGGTGGGGTTCCTTGGTCCTAACGGAGCGGGCAAGACGACTTTTCTGAAAATCCTCGCGGGGATCGTGCAAGTGGATGGCGGTAAAGTGAATCGCCGGCGATCCGCGCGGATTTGCTTTCTGCCGCAGGAGGATCGGTTTGCAGAGGGGGCTACCGTTGAATCCGTGTTGGCGGAGGCGCTCGCCGATCAGCCGATGGAGTCGTACGAGCGCGATACGCAAGTCGCGATCATCCTGAGCAAGTTTGGCTTTGAACACCCGACTCGGGCCGTGGCAGAGTTGTCGGGCGGTTGGCGCAAGCGATTGGCGCTGGCGCGCGAGGTGATCCAGGAGCCGGACTTGCTCCTGATGGATGAGCCGACGAATCATCTGGACCTTGAGGGGATTACCTGGCTTGAAAAAATGCTCGTGGGTGCGCCGTATTCGTTTGTGGCCGTCAGTCACGATCGGTATTTTCTGGAAAACGTGACGAATCGTGTCGTGGAACTCAACCCGGTGTACCCGGACGGGTATTTTAGTGTGAGCGGCAGCTACAGCGCCTACCTGGATAAGCGGGCGGATTTTCTTGAGGCACAGAAAGCGCAAGAGGCGACGCTGGCGAACATTGTCCGGCGCGAAGTCGCTTTCTTGAAATCGAATTCCAAAGCTCAACGTACCAAGTCGAAATCGCGTACCGAAGAGGCGTATCGACTCAAGGATCAACTGCGCGATCTATCGCAGCGCAACTCGCGGACGACTGCCGCGGGGATCGACTTTGACAGCACGGGGCGCAAATCGAAAAAGCTTCTGGACGCCAACAACCTGTCCAAGACGCTCGGGGGCAAACTGCTTTTTCACGACGTTTCGCTGAGGTTGTCGCCCGGTGTGCGCGTCGGCTTGTTGGGTACGAACGGCAGCGGCAAGACGACGCTGATTCGTGTGCTGACGGGCGACTTGCCGCCCGATGAAGGTTCGGTCGAACTTGCGACCGACTTGCGTGTCGTGGTGTTCGATCAGCAGCGCGAAGAGCTTCCGCAGGACGTATCGCTGCGCATAGCCCTTGCGGGCGATAGCCAAAGTGTGGATTTTCGTGGCCGTAACATTCATATCACTGCCTGGGCGAAGCAGTTTCTGTTTTCGGTTGGTCAGCTTGATCTGCCCGTACGGGAGCTATCGGGCGGTGAGCAAGCTCGTATCTTAATCGCTCGGCTGATGCTCAAACCCGCCGACGTTTTGATTCTTGATGAGCCGACCAACGATCTGGACATCACCTCGCTCGACGTGCTCGAAGATAGTCTGATCGAGTTCTCCGGAGCGGTCGTGCTCGTCACGCACGACCGGTTTATGTTGGACCGCGTTTGTACGGAGATACTCGGGCTGGATAGCACCGGTCGGGTGGGTCGGTATGTCGATTGTGCGCAGTGGCAGGCGGCGCAGGCTCGGGTCGCACGCGATAAACGAGATGATTCCAAGGCGAGCAAGCCCAAGAAATCGAAGCGGAACGCGCCAGACGGGGGAATGACCGCCAGTGAGAAAAACGAGCTTCGGAGCATGGAAGAAACGATCCATGAAGCGGAAAAACGCGTGGAAGCATGCCTCAAAGCGACGGAAGACCCGGACATCGGCGGGGACCACGTTGAAGCACAGAAGCGATGGGAAGAACTGGAGTCAGCGAGAAAGCAGGCGGCAAAGCTTTATGCTCGCTGGGAGGAGTTGGAAGGGAAGGCGGGTTGATGGTATGCCGTACGTTGAACTTGGAGACGGCACTGGCTACAAGCTGCCAGTGGCACCCGGCGCTTTTGTGTGACACCGGTTTGTAACCGGTGCTAGACCCTGAAACAGAAGATATCGCACCGGTTACAAACCGGTGCCACACTTTTTCGACGGCCTGTGAAGGGGTCTGAATCATGACGAATGTAGATCAGTTTGAGAGTATGTTCCGGGCGGCGTCGCGCGAGGTGTTTCAACCTGCGCAGGCGAAGATCGAATCGGTCCTTGTGGTCACCGACCGCGACGAGGCCGACGCCGCAAAGTTTGGTGATGAGACGCGTCAATTTCTCAAGGTTCTAAGTGCCGACGAGACGATCCGATGGCGCAACGTGGACGGGTCTGAGTTTCAAACGGTTGGCGAGCTTCTTTCGCTCGTGGAATCGGCCGCGCCGGACATGATCTGTACCTATCGTAACCTTCACAGCACCGCGTGGAAGTGGCCTTATAGCTTGGGCACGCATGTTGACCTCTTGACGCAACATACCGACATCCCGGTGATGCTCCTGCCGCACCCCGAGGCGAAGCGGTCGGCGGTTCATGCGATCGAGAACACGGATCGCGTGATGGCGATCGCAGACCAACTGACCGGGGACGATCGATTGGTGAACTATGCGGTCCGTTTCACTGAGCGCGGCGGGACGCTTTGGCTGACCCACGTCGAGTGCCAGACCACGTTTACGCGATACATCGACGTCATCTCAAAGATCCCGACGATCGACACGGACGAGGCGCGAGATGCGGTGCAAGAGCAACTTCTCAAACAGCCTCGGGACTACATTGATGGATGCGTCGAAGTGCTACGGAATGCGGGTAGTTCTGTTCGGATCGAGCAGCTTGTCGTGTTTGGACACCATCTGTCTGAGTACAAGCGGCTGATCGAGCAGCACGAGGTGGACCTGTTGGTACTGAATACAAAGGACGAAAACCAACTCGCGATGCACGGGATGGCGTATGCGCTGGCTGTCGAGTTGCGTCAGATTCCGCTGCTGATGCTTTGATCGCCGATTCCCAATCGCGCCAATAAGCGCGTAGAAAGGTCGATTCACAACATGAATTCTTTGTTGCTTGCGACGGCGGATGCCGGCAAGGCTGTGCCCATGAGCGTGACGCTTGTCTTTTCGGCGATGCTTGTCGGGTTGATCTTGTGCTTGGCGCTGGAAGAGAAAATCCACGCGAAGAAGTCGATTATCGCGGGGGCGTTTGCGCTCGTCGGACTGTTTCTCGCGAACGTCTTTGGGCTGTATGCGTACGTTGATCACAAGTTCTTGATTAAGCTCCCGCCGCTGGATTCCGCGCTGGGTCACACGATCGAACTGCCCGTGTACATTCCCGCGATCGACTGGGGCGTGATCTCGCTGATCTTTGGCGCGAGTTTGTTTATCGACATTACTTCCAAGTCCGGTCTTTTTACCTGGATCGCGATCAAACTCACAAAAGCATCCAAAGGCGACCCGCGCCGACTGCTCTGGTTTTATGGGTTGATGACGGTGATCTTCTCCGCCGTGCTCAACAACGTAACGGCGATGATTATCGTCGGCTCGCTGACGGGTGTTTCGCTCAAGAAGCTTGGCCGGGTGAATTTAATGCTCGGGTTTCTGATGATCGAGGGGTTACTGACGAACATTGGCGGTTTGCTGACGTTGATCAGCTCGGTGCCTAACATCATCGTGGGCAACGCGGCGGGGATTAGCTTCGCGACGTTTTTTGTCAAAGCTACGCCGTTTGTTGTCGTGGCGACGATTGGAACGATCATGCTGGGGGCGAGATTATTCAAGATCACAAGCCTCCAAAGCCAGGAAGAAAAAGGCGAAGCGGCGTTACTGGTCAGCGGATTCGATGAGAACGACGGGATCGAGAGCAACGCGTTTTTCTGGTTTGGGGCGGTGATGCTGGTTCTGTTTATCCTGACGATTGCGACGGTGTCGGTCTTGCCCGTCGTCCAGGACCTTGGCATGAGTTTTGTCGCGCTCGCGTTCGCTGCCATTATGCTCGTGCGATACAAATCGAGCGTTGATAAGTTCTATCGGGCGATGGATTGGGACTTGTTGGGGTTCTTTGCGGCGCTCTTTGTGGTTATCAACGTGATGGAGCACGCGCTTGTGCTTGAGCTAAGCGGCAAGGGACTTTCTCATGTTATCGGCTTAAATGAACTCGTCGGGCATGGCGCAGGGACCGGTGCGATTCTTGTTTCGTCGGCGGCGTTCAGCTCTGTGACTGACAACATCCCGCTGTCCGCGATGCTTGCGAAAATACTTCAGGCGCAGGGCACCGCATCGACGGACCCGCTATGGTGGTCGGTGGTGTTCGGTTCAAACCTAGGTGGCAACCTTACGCCGATCGGGTCAGCATCGACGCTGGTCGCGGTGACGATCATGTCTAAGAACAATTTACAGATGTCGTTCGCGCGTTTTGTGAAATTGGCTATCCCGTTTGCGGCGCTTCAGATCGCGCTTGCGACGGCGTATGTGCTTCTCGCGTTGCAGTAGCGATTGCGATTGGAAATCGAACCGACATCTTGGCGCTATCAGGCTGTTGAAAAAGAGTGGCACCGGTTTGTAACCGGTGCCACATTGAAAAACTTCGTTTTTCGACAGGCTGATAGCGCATACGCGTCGCAACTGGCCCGCTTGTTGACGCTACTCGTGCCTCAGCGCGTCGATGGGATGGAGAATGGCGGCTTTGAAGGCTGGGATGATTCCGAAGACGATGCCCACACCGGCGGAAAAGCCAAGCGCCATTGCGACGACCCAGATCGGAACTTTCACCTCGACCATCGACGGATGCAACGACGCGACGGCGCAGATACCGTAACCGAGAAGAATCCCCACGACGCCGCCAAGCGTCGAAAGAACAATCGCCTCGGTCAGAAACTGTGCCATGATGTCTCGCCGCCGTCCGCCGATGCTCTTTCGCAAACCGATCTCTCTCGTTCGCTCGGTCACTGAAACGAGCATGATGTTCATGATTCCCACGCCGCCGACGATGAGCGAAATGCCCACGATCCCTGCGAGAACGCTCGTTGCGACCATCTGCACCTTCTGGAAGTCTCGAAGGATTTCGTCCTGGCGAAGAATGCGGAAGTCGTTGGGTTGACCTGGCTGAATGTTGTGCCTTGTACGCAGAACCTTGGTCAACTGAAGCGACGCCTCCTCGACGTCTTCTTCGCTCGTCGCTTCGAGAACCATCGGCAAGAAACGCGACAGGAACGGGAACATTTTGACGCCCGTCGTGTGCGGGATCAGGACGATACGATCCTGGGATTCATCGAAGGCAGCCCCCTTTTTTTCGAGTAACCCCAGCACTTTGAAGCGATGTTCGTTGAGATAAATAAAGTCGCCGACAATGCTCTCGTCCGCTTCAAGGTCTTTGAGTACGTCGCGTCCCAGCGCGCAGACGTAGGCTCCGCTATCAACATCCATCGGTCCGAAAAAGCGTCCTTCGTCGGCGTAGAAGCTTCGGATCGTTTGAAACTGCTCCGTCGTCCCTCGGAGATTGACGTCCGTAATCTTTTCATGACCGTATTCGATGGTGACGTTGGAGAACATCAGCGGCGTGATGCGTCGGACCTTGTCGCACTGGGCACCGACGGCGCGTACGTCGTCGATGTCCATCACAACGCGCCCCATCATGCGGCCTTGCACGCCGCTGGGCATGGAAGGAATAACGAAAACCATGTTGGTCCCGAATCCGCGGAGCATGTCAGTCACGTAGTTTCCGAAACCCTGCACGAAGGAGACGACGGTGATGGTCGAGGTGACGGCGATGATGATGCCGAGCGCGGTGAGTACGGACCGGGTCTTGTTCGCCCACACCTGAACAAACGCGGCGGTGATGTTTTTCCAATGACGTTCGACGGACCCTCCGAACCAGTTGATCGCCCGCCACGGCCAGGCGGCGATGTGCAGCAATGTGCTGCGTGCTCGCTCGCCGCCGGCAGCGGTGGGGGAATTCGGAATAGAGGTGGCTGTGGTCATTTCGCGTTTACTCGTGCCTGAGCGCCTCGATTGGGTGGAGTATTGCAGCTTTGAACGCCGGGATGATTCCGAAAACGACGCCCGCGCCCGCCGACGAGACGAGCGCCATCGCAACCGCCCACAGAGGAACCTCGATCTCAATCATCTGCGGATGTAGCGACGCGATATAGGTCGCAAAGTAACCGAGCGCGACGCCGATCGACCCGCCGATGACGCACAAGACGACCGCTTCGGTCAGAAACTGGAGCATGATGTCGCGGCGACGTCCGCCGATGCTCTTCCGCAAACCGATTTCGCGCGTTCGCTCGGTGACTGAAACGAGCATGACGTTCATGATCCCGATGCCACCGACGATGAGTGAAATACTTACGATGCCAGCGAGCATTCCGGAGGCGATGTTGCGAATGTTTTCAAACTCTTTGACCATCTGATCTTGCCGACTAATGCGAAAGTCATCTCGTTGGCCGGGCTTGAGTCCGTGCCTTGTACGAAGGACGTGCGTGATCTCGGCGGCGGCCTGGTGTGTCGCTTCGGGCGTTGTCGCCTCGGCGAGAAATGGGATCGAGTCGCGCAGGTTGGGGTACGCCTTGATCGCAGCGGTGTAGGGGATCATGACGGTCAGGTCCTGATCCTCGCCCATGTTGCCGCCCTTTTCTTCGAGCAAACCAATGACGAGGAAGCGATTGTCGTCGAGGTATACCTGTTCGCCGACGATCGTTTCATCCGCGCCGAGTCGCTTCATCACCGTCCGCCCGAGGACCATGACGGGGGCCGCAGCCTCGACATCGACGGGACCGAAAAAGCGTCCGACGTCTGCGTGGAAGTTGCGAATGGTCTGGTAATCCTCGGTCACGCCGCGGACCGGAATTTCATCAGCCTTTTCATTGCCGAAGGTGATCTCGCCGTTGGGCGTGTAGACGAACGGCGTGATGCGGCGGATCGAGGGGCAATCGATGCGAACGGCTTCGATATCGGCGATGTCGAGGCGAACGCGCCGCGTGCCGCGCCGCTTGTCGGATGACGGCGCGTACGCCTGGACCATCATGAACTGCGTCCCATAGCCCTGCACCATCTCGGTCATCTGCTTGCCGAATCCGCCGACAAAGGCTACGACGGTGATCGTCGAGCTGACGGCGATGATGATGCCGACCGTCGTGAGGATCGCCCTGCCTTTGTTCGCCCAGAGCTGAACGAAAGCGGTGGCGACGTTCCGAAACGTCTGCGAAACCATGCCGCTGGCGAAACGGAAAGGGGCGGTCAAGATGTTGCCAAATCTGCGAATCATGGGGTTGTCACGCGTTCGCGCGGCGCAGGTGCACTCACTGGCGAAATGGTTTCGTCGGAGGCGATCATGCCGTCGTGAAGCCTGATAACTCGCCGACACCTCGCGGCGATTTCCTCTTCGTGTGTGACGACGATGATGGTCTGCCCCTCGGCGTGCAGGGAATCGAAGATGGCCATGATTTCCTCGCCGGTCTTGCTGTCGAGGTTTCCGGTGGGTTCGTCGGCGAGAATAATGTCGGGCGTCTGTGCGAGCGCTCTAGCGATGGCGACCCGCTGCTTTTGACCGCCGGAAAGCTGGTTGGGTCGGTGCGTTGCACGGTCTTCGAGTCCGACGCGTTTGAGGGCTGCCATCGCGCGTTGCTTTTTGCGCGAAACCTGGGCATACATCAAGGGCAGCTCTACGTTTTTCAGTGCGGTCGTGCGCGGAAGAAGCTCGAACGTTTGGAAAACGAAGCCGATCTGTCGACCACGGATGCGCGCAAGGCGCGACTGCGAGAGTGTTGAAACATCCTGCCCCCGCAGGACATACTTGCCGGACGTGGGCACATCGAGACATCCAAGAATGTTCATCATGGTACTTTTTCCCGAACCGCTGGGGCCCATGATGGCGACGTATTCATTTTCACGGATGGTCAGCGAGACGCCTCGCAGCGCGTTGACGATCTCGGTTCCTACGCGGTAGATCTTTGTCAGGTCCACCAGCTCGATCAAGGAGCTACCCTTACTTTCGTTCGATGCGATCATGGCGTCCGGTCCGATGAAGCGGTTTTTTCGATCTTCGCGCCGTCGCTACTCTTTTCCGGCTGCGCGTCGTCCGCCAGTTTTTCGTCGGGAATCTTCGCCGCATCTTTTTCGCGCAGCTTCTTGGCCTCTTCGCTGAGCGCGACCTTCTTGCCGGTCTTGAGTTGGTCCAGACTTCGGTAAGGGCCAATGATGACCGTGTCGCCCATTTCGATCCCGTTGCGAAGCTCGACGCGGCGCGTATCGGCAATCCCCGTGTCTACAAGACGCACGGTCGCGGTCTCGCCATTCATGACGTACACGACTTTGATATACTGGGCTTGTTTGGCACGGTCGGAGAGGTCGAGGTCTTGTTGTCGCCGGTCGAACTCGGCGAGAACATCATCGGGAAGCTCTTTTCTCATGCGGTGAACAACCGCTTCGACAGGAATTGTAATCGCGTCGGTCTCCCGCGCCACCTCGATCTCGACGTTGGCGCTCATGCCGGGCTTGATTCGCTTATCGTCGGAAAGGACTTCGAGCAGGGTTTCAAACGTCACGACATCACGGCCCTGCGGTTTGGTTCCTTTCGACGCGACGCGCAAGACGCGAGCGGGAACGGGTTTGTTTTGATCCGCCTGGAGATAGATGCGTGCGATCTGCCCTTTCTTGACGGATGGAACGTCGATTTCATCCACGCGCGTGCGCACTTGCATTTGAGAGAGATCGCTGATGGTCATGATGACCGTGCCAGCATTGTTCATCGTTCCGGTGACGACGACCTCCCCTTTTTTGGCAGTGAGCTTGGCGATGACGCCGTCAATCGGCGATCGGATCACTGTCTTGAGCAGGTCATCATTGAGGCGTTTGAGAACGGCTTGCGATTGCACTAGCTCAAACTCGCGCTGTTCGACAACGGCACGAGACTTATCGCGCAAGGTTTGATAGTCGCGAACTTCCAAGTCTGACGTCGCATTCGTTTCGGCAAGGGCGTATTGTCTCGTGAGGTCTCGCTCTGCCTTTTGAGAGTCCGCCTGGGCTTGGACGATCGCCGCTCGAAGTTGCGAGATGCGCGCCTCTCCGGATTCGACCTCCGCGCGGAGGCGCGAGTCGTCGAGGCGACATAGTAAGTCGCCGTTTCTTACAAAGTCGCCCTCTTCGACGGGCATCTCGACGATCTTGGAAACAATCTCACTACTCACATCAACTTCGAGGACGGCTTCCACATCGCCGGGTGCTTGCACGAGTCGAGTGATCTCCCCACGATGCGGCGTCGCGACGTTGACTGTGAGCGCGACTTCCTCGGCAACGTTCAGGATCGGCTTGTCGGTCGATGCCTGCTTCAACGTACCCAAAGCGAAGATTCCTCCGCTTACAAGACCGAGAACCACCAATGTCCAAACTGCTTTCATCAAATCTTCTCCCGCGCGACGCCTGCAACTGCAAGCCGATCGCGCCGGCCTTTATGTCAATGCGATAGCGCTGGCGAACTCCAGACCAACGCGAATTCCGAACGATAGCAGATAAAGCGCGACGCACATCCCAATCGCCATTTTTCTGCTGAGTTGCTGCGTGACCGTCAGACCGATGGCTACCAGCACCCAAAACCAAATATGAAACGGATCGACCGCGGCAAGCACCGACGCTTTGCCCGGAACTCCCAGCGCGCCCAACGTCGTATCCACGTCGGTTGTCTTGTAGTGAATCATCATCCCGAGTCGCAGCGCGTACCCTGCAAGTTGAATGAACCCGGCGAATACACAGAT
>JAJRUK010000164.1 GCA_024277835.1 Planctomycetota bacterium
CGTGCGCGAGACATCGTCATCAGAAACGACAATGTCGCTCTTATCGCGGCGACCAATCACACAAATCTCTCGACTGGGCTGCAAGATGCGACCCGTGTCCATCTGCTCAAGTGCGACCAGATTCGGCGTTGGCTCTAACTCGAAGGGATGCAGATCCGCACTTCCTTCTTGTGCCGGCGCTTTGATCTCGACGTCAAACTGCCAGTCGCCGACGACGAGGCGATCGCCATCAGAGAGTAGCTCTTGTTCAAGCTGAAGTCCGTTCAGCATCGTCCCTTTGGACGAGAGAAGATCGACCGCCGTGACATGTTGGCCGGCGTTGACGATCGCGAGGTGAGCGGGAGCGATAGCGTCATCAGCGAGGCGAACCTTGCACCCCTCGCGCGATCCAATCAGGGTCACGACACGCCTGCAAGCGATGCGCATTCCCTTTTTCGCACCCTTCTGCACGATCAACGTGACCTGCGGAGCGGATGCCGCTACTCGCGGTGTAGGTACAACTTTACTATCGGACATAACAACATGCGCGACCCCCGACGAGACCGACGCTCGCCGCCAAGATCACGATTCCTCTGCGAATCCCTAGACAGGTGAACGGGCAAAAAACCACAACCCGCTCGCTCCTCCCCGCCCATTATAGGATTCTGGATACCGAGTTTCTACCTGGACCCGCATTTATTATGCGATCACCGCGTTTTTCAGCCAGCGTAGGTCCAGGACGTTCGCACTGAGGGAGTCGATCTCAAGCGGTCAATGCCACTCAATGCCGCCCCCTCGCTACGGAATAACGGCAAGAAGGGCCGGTAACTTTTGCATTCTAGGAGAGATAGGGTGATTTCGGGGCTTATGGCGGCTGGGCCTGCTTTCCCGAGGGGAACTATCGGCCATCGAGTTGGAGGAATTCGAGCATGTACTGGTCGTAGCTCTGTTGACCAGTTTCGCTTGAAAGAGCCAATCCCAGTTCGTTGATGACCTTCGTACCCATGGGGATCCACTCCTGCCAGCATCCGACGCAGACATTTTCCGCGATCATTACACCCAGTTCGCCCTTAAACGGCGGCTTGGGGACTTGATTATCGGGCCGACCGCATCGCGAGCAGCTAAATCCAGGCGCGGAAGGCCCTGAAACGGCGGCCTCGGGAGCTGTGGTTGCCTTAAACTCGGGAACCGGAGCGCCCCACTTTTCTAATAGGCCCGCCATTGTGTTTCTCGGCATGACGTCGCCCTGCTCGTCGGCGATCTTCGCACCTTTGGTGACAGTATCGACGGCTTCCTTGCGCTGGCCCATCGCCTCGAACGTTTCGCCGAGAAGCTGATACGCCTTGGACATTGTAGGGCGAAGCTCGATCGCTCGGAAGAACGGCCTAACCGCGTCTTCGTGTCGCCCCGCTTCAAAGAGCGCTTTGGCGTAACTGAAATGACCCAACTCGTTATCCGGGTCGGCGTCGGCCATCTGTTTGAACTGCTGAATTTTCTGGTCCTGATCCATCGCCGCATTATCGCGCGACACGGTGGCCTGTAAAGTTCCTACCCCTGAAGAAACCGATCCAGGAGCGTGTGACCGATATTGATCACCGAACCCGTTTGGGCGGCGACCTCGTCGAAGGTGGTTGCGCGGTCGGGAGGGATGCCCGTACCGGCGATGCAAAACGGCGGGGGCACGCTCGTATGTATTCGTTTTTCAACGGGGGTTGGATGATCCGGGGCGATCAGAACTCGAGACTCCGGGAAAGTGCTTAGCTTTTCGAGGATCGGACCCACGACGTGCTTGTCCACTTCCTCGATCGCCAGAACTTTGGCATCTACGTCGCCGAGGTGCCCGGCTTCGTCGGGGGCTTCGACATGGACGACGACGAGGTCGAACTTATCGAGTGCATCCGCCGCCGCCGCGCCCTTTGCCCTGTAGTCCGTGTCGAGATAACCCGTTGCACCGGGGACTTCGATGATCGTAAGTCCCGCGCTCTTGGCGATTCCACGGACGATATCGACGGCTGCAATGGCTGCACCGCGCAGGCTAAAACGATCGGCGATCGTCGGGAGCGGTTTGATTTGTCCCTGTCCCCATAACCAGATGTCGGTCGCGATTGGCTCGCCCCGCTTTGCTCGCTCGATGCTGACCGGGTGGTGCGCAAGAAGATCGTGGGCAGCTTGCATCATGGATCGGACGGCGTATGAGCCGTCGCCGGTCGGCAGATGGTCGACGACGAGTTGATCGGGAATGTCGTGCGGCGGGGTGGCGGTGAGTTCGCAACCAACCGGTTCGATATCGCTAGGCGACTTCTTCGGATGAGGGGCAATGAGCAAGTTACGATACGAGACGCCCGCGTGAAAAGTGACATCCGTTGTCCCTCGAAGTTCATTGAGATCGGAGATGATGCGGGCGGCATCTTCTTGCGAGATGTGCCCCGCGGTGAAGTCTCTCATCTTGCCGTCTTCGATGGTGACAAAGTTGCATCGAAAGATGGTTTGATCGGGGGTCGCGGTGAGTCCTTGCGCGACCGCTTCGAGAGGCGCTCGACCGGTATGAAACTCTACCGGGTCGTAACCCATGAGCGACAACGTAGCGACATCGCTGCCGGGCGAATATCCGTCGGGGACAGTCACGACCGTCCCTACCTGCCCCTCGCGGGCGGCGCGGTCCATGTTGGGCGTGTTCGCTGCTTGCAGGGGCGTCTTTCCGTTGAGCGCGCGGACCGGCTCGTCGGCTGCACCGTCTGGAAGGATGATTGCGTACTTCATGTCTTCTGTTGATCGGCCGGTCGTTTTTGGCGGCTTGAGGAAACGTCGAGACGTCGAGCGGGCCGGGCGGCGGTTTGTCGCAACTTTGGCTGGCAAGGGCTTGCGATTGGTCTGGTTCGTCGAAAGATCGTTGATCGGAGGTCGCGAGGCTGGCGATCGGCACTCGCGAGACCGTAATCTGGCTCGCCAAGCGCGAGAACCTTCAGA
Source organism: Planctomycetota bacterium (assembly GCA_024277835.1). GTDB lineage: Bacteria > Planctomycetota > Phycisphaerae > UBA1845 > UBA1845 > JAJRUK01. Next base: position 2,947 of record JAJRUK010000164.1, read on the forward strand.
AGTCCTGGCATCGGTCGATCGCTACTCCGAGGCGGCCCCTTCATCCCGACGCCTTTTCTTCCGCGTAGAATGTTTCGGCTTGGAGGCTGGTTCTTTCGGTTACGTCGGCGGCGATTTGATCGACCTGCCGGTTCGAGAGCGAGGTGACGAAGCTTTCTGCGGGTTGGCGAGCGATCGTGTAGATCTGGACGTAGTCGATCCTTCCGCCGCTTTCGCAGATTTCGTTGAGTCTTGCGATGTAGGCGGTGATTTCAGCGGCATCGGGTGGCGCGTCGCCCAGTTTCATGAACAGTGACTGGATGACAAGGGGGCGAAGCTTCGCGGCGCTCGTAATGTTTTCTAAAACGTGCGTGAGCGGGTAGTTGGGGCGATTCACCTCTTGATAATACGCTTCGGTGCCCGCGTCGAGCTTCGCCCAGACTTCGCCATTGTTCTTATCCATGATGGCCAGCGCTTCGACAACGTTTGGTTTTGTGAGGTAGCAAGCGTCGGTGATGAGGACGATTTTCGTCTCGGGAAGGTTGGCCTCTTTCCTGAGGTCGGCGGTGAGAGCGACGCATTCGAGGAAGTGTTGGCAAGTCGTCGGCTCGCCGTCGCCAGAGAACGCAATATCGTTGATTCGATGCAACTCTCGTGGGACGTCGCTGAACGTCTCATCCTGGAATAGCTCACCCGTCTTGGCGAGGTCAATCAGGGTCGATAACTCGTCGCAAAGGCGAGGCACATCGACCTCGCGGATTCGGGGCGGGGTCTTGCGATCGACCTGACAGTAAACGCAGTCGAAGTTGCACGCGGTGTCCGGGTTCAAGTTCACACCGATCGAGAGTCCGCGACTTCGCCGGGAGATGACGGGATAGACGTAGAAATTCTCTCGCCAATTGCGCGGGTGGTTCTTGAATTGTCGAAGGGGCGTTTCGGTCATGGTGTCGCTTCTCTAACGCGGATTGTACTGGAAGGTCCGAACATCGACACACCCGGATGAAATCGATTTCGCGACGAATCGGTGACGGACGTTTGCGACGTTGTCGCTGCCGACAGGGGAAGGTTTTTCTCTCATGTTTGACGGCCATGGTGCCCAGCCTCCGGAATAAAGGTTATCGCGCCTTGACGACCGGGATCTCCCGCATTCCCCCGCGTGTATTCGGACGCCACTGGAATATAAGACACGCGACGCAGCAGATTCAAATTACGTATCGTAGATTCAGACTAGTTGGACCTCGCGAGTTGGCGAACCGTTGCGCTTCGGCGCTCGGGCTTCATGCTTATCGCAGGGACCGGTGCTACATGGTGATGTAGCTGTTCGATCTGTTTGAAACGCTTTGGGCGATCGCGGCCTCGCAATCAGCGGTGGCTCATCAGACCGGGGTATCGCACGAACCATCGGAGGAGGAAATGAAGATGTCATATCGTTTATGGAATCAGCGCCGGCGCGGGGTCGTCGCCGTTCAGGTCGCATTGATGCTC
>JAJRUK010000165.1 GCA_024277835.1 Planctomycetota bacterium
ACGGACAACGACCAGAGACTTCGGTTCGACGATGCCGCGAATCGCGATCAGTTCGTTGACGGCCACACCGACAGACACGAAAACCTCACGGACGGTTGCGTTGTTACTGTCCCCCTCAGTCGGGACAACCAGATAGACAACCGGCGTCCGACCGCCAAGGACGATCGCATCTTTCGGCACGAGCGTAGTGGTAACCGGGCTACCAATGCCGATCGTCGCTTCCGCGAACATGCCAGCCATCAGTAGCGGGATGTTGTCGTGAATCTCGTTGGCCACGCGAATCCTGACCGGAAAGCTGCGCGATCGGGAATCCGCAAACGGAATGATCCGACGAATCGTGCCGGTAAACACCCTGCCCGGGTGAGAGGAAACGGTCACGGTAGCCACCTCGCCGACGGTTAGCTTTGCGATGTAATCCTCAAGAACGCGAACTTCAACATCGACCGATGTGAGGTCAACCACCTCGGCGACGGTCTGCCCGGGAGTGACCCACTCACCAACTTCCGTGCCCTTGAGCGTGACGAATCCGTCGAAGGGGGCGACGATCGTGTATTTCCTGACCAGATCCTCGAGGCGTTGGACCTCCTCGTCTTCGACGGCGGCGCGGGCTTTTGCCTGCGCAATGCGTTCAATGCGAGGCCCGGCGGCGATCTGGTTATACGCAGCCGTCGCTTGAAGAAAGTTTTGCTCAGTTTCGATCGCGATCGCATGAGCGTCGTCGAGTTCGTTATCCGCAGCGGACGGGGTCTCGTGAATGCGGCGAATGCGTTCAAAATTGCGTTTCGCATTGTCCATGCGAGCCTTGTTGCCGAGCATTCTGGCGTTTGCTTGTTCGATTTCCTCGGCGCGCGCGCCGCGCTCCAGCTCGGCAAGTTCTTGCTGACGAAGATCGCGCTGAGCGCACGCGGAGGCGAGCTGCGCCTCAATGGTTCTCGTGCGAAGTTGCGCGAGCGTTTGCCCCGCCGTGACGAAGTCGCCCGCTTCCACCGGCATGGTCAAAACGCGACCATCCACCGCGGTGCCAACGGCGCTTGTGTGTGCGGGAATGATCGAACCAACGAAGACCTGCCCATCAGAGACATCGCGGGCAATCGCTTCAGCGACGGTGACATTCGTCGGTCCGGGCTGAGCGGTGGCGGTTACTGCGAAGACCAGAACTCCGGACAGGATCGATGAGTGATAAAGACTTTTCTTCTTAATCATTACGCTTCTTGCACAAGCAGTCCTCTGAAAAACGAAGTTTTTCAATGTGGCATCGGTTTGTAACCGGTGCTGGGCGCTGGCTCCGGAGACAACATATCGATTTCAAACCGGTGCCGCGCGTTGTCAACATCCCGCTACGCCGTCTGTCTTCGCTTGACCGGGGCTTGCAGGTTGTCTCGCACCTTGGAAAGAATCCGTTCGAGTTCGCCCACATCGCGTTTGGACAATCCCGACGTCGCTTCGTTTCGGATAGCGTGCGCGACAGCGACAATTTTCTTCCAAACCGGGCGGGCGGCGGCCGTCGCCGTGATGATTTTCTTCCGTCGATCGATCGGCGACTGACTCCGCCTGATCCAACCATCCCGTTCCATACGGTCGAGAATACCAACAAGCGTCGGCGGTTCGATGCGCATCCGCTCAGCCAGTTCAACCTGGGACAGTTGAGGTTCCATCGCAAGCGAACCAAGCACCTGCCACTGCCGGTAGGTAATCCCGTGCGGCGCGAGGCGTTCGTTCAGCGATTTCTCGAACGCATGGGCGGTGCGTCCCACCCAGCATCCGACACTGCGATCAAAATCATACTCCAACACGTTGAGAATCCTCGTTCGCCCCTTCACGGATCGTTAGCGCCCTAATCATATCAAATTTCGCAGTAATTTCTATCCCATTTCAGAGTAAGGGGTGTGTGAAAGTGTCTGTTGAGCGAAACAACGCACCCTTCAACAGAAGGCCGTTGATAATTCCGGGGTGGCATGGTCCACGCTTGCGTGGCCATGCTTTCGCATGTGTAACATTATCGAGCAAGCGGATAGGCGCGCGTAAGAAGCGTATACGACATTCCTCGAAACGCCGCGATGAGGTCTACTTCACGCGGGCGAAAGGCTCCCTGTCAGCCCGACTGAGTTTGAGGTCCGCGCCGGGGAGGGCTACTTTCAACTTGCGAATGACCGCGGTCAGGATCGGGCGTTCGCTGGTCCAGTGGCCAAGCGCGATCGCAGTCGCCCCCGCACGGTCAAAGGCGAGTGCGTCGTGATGGCGTATCTCCCCCGTGATGACAACGTCGCCTGCGCCAACACCAGCGCGGAATGGGAGGCGACCGGCTGCACCTACGACGATGATCGCGCGTTTAATTATCGTCGCCGATCGACCGACGATGGAAACGTTCGTCGCCTTGGTTGCCTCGGAAAGTCTCTGCGCGAGCGTGGCGAGTGTTGTCTGCTTTGGAAGTTCACCGACACAACCGATTCCGCGAGAGGGGGCCGGCGTAAGCGGGAAAATGTCGAAGGCGGGTTCGTCGTACGGATGCGCCGTGCGCACGGCCTGGACAACCTCCGGAAGTTGGCCCCGAGGCGTAACAAACTCCAGACGCACTTCATCAACGTGTTCAAAGCGTCCCCGCTTGCCAATGGCTGGGTTTGTACCGCTTGTTCCGAAGAACGTACCCGTACCGTCCGTGCGATAGCTGCAATGTGTGTAGTTTCCGATGACCCCCGCGCCCGCAGCGAAGGCGGCGTCTGCGATACGATCAACGTGTTCGCGCGGAACGAAGACGACGATCTTGCAGTTATCCTCGCCGGGTGTGTCCACGAATTCCAACGGGTTCGTTTTCGCGATACCGCACAGGCCAGCGATAACATCATTCGTTCCGCCATCTGCGGCGTCGAGGGCGGTATGACTCGAGTAGAGGGCGATGTTGCTTCGAACACACTGAAAAACAAGCGATTCCACGCCCGCGTTCTGTGCAACCAGCGTCTTGATTGGCTGAAAGATCGGCGGGTGATAGCAAAAAAGCAGATCGGCCCGCAGGCGAATCGCTTCCGCCGTCACAGTCGGCGTTAAGTCGATCGCAAAAAGCACGCGGCGAACGTGCGCCGAAAGATCGCCGGCAAGGACGCCCACGTTATCCCATTTCTGAGCGAGCGCGACCTGGGCGATGGCGTTCATCGCTACGCTAAAGTCGGAGACGGTGTGAGATCGAGAACGACTTGATTTACTCATTCGAGTCTGCATTCCTTTCGCACCGTTTCGCGATAGGCCTCGTACAATTTCTTCGTAACCGCACCAACCTTACCATCGGCGATGTCCTTTTTCTCAACGCGCACAACGGGCATGACCTGCATGATCGAGTTGGTCAAAAAGATTTCATCGGCGTCGAGCAAATCATCCACGGACAAAACGCACTCCTCAAATTCGACTTCAACCTCGCCCGCCAGCTTCAAAACCAGCTCACGCGCCAGGCCAGGCAGTATCGGCGTATCGACGGGCGGCGTCTTGAGTTTCCCATCACGCATCAAAAAGACATTGCTGATCGACCCCTCAGCCAGGTGGTTGTGCGTCGTAAACCAAATCGCTTCGATACAGCGAGCCTGTCTCGCCTCACGCAGCGATAGCAATCGCGGAAGGTACGACGTCGTCTTGTGTCCCGCGATGGGGTCATGCGGTGACTGACGATATTGCGAGACGATGACCGTAACGCCCTGGTCGTACAGTTGTGACGGATAATCGGACAGGCTCGATGCGGTCGCGCAAATCGTCAGTTGAGGCGTGTCGTCATCCGTTTTCATCCCCCCCGCGGTAACGGTCAGGCGAACACGTCCCTCTCGCAGACCGTTTTGCGCAAGAAGTTCGCTAAACTGCTCCGCGTGCGGCAGTTGATGTCGATCGATCGGGATGAGGAGTTGCGAGGCTGAGCGCTGCAAACGGGCGATGTGCGATTCAAGCTGGAAAACGCGCTCGTTCTCGGCGCGCATCGTCTCGAAGAGTCCAGCGCCGTGCAAAAACCCCCCATCAAACGCGCTGATGTTCGCTTCGGAAGCGGGCATGAATTCGCCGTTCAGTAAGACCGTAGTCGCCATTTCAGGAACGTGCTCCAACGAGGTTGTTTGCTGTTGTGCTTGCGGGCAACGCGCATCCGAGCGCCTGCGCCATCGCAGAAAGTTTTGTCATCATTTCGTCGTACTCGTCCTGCGGGACGCTGTCTGCAACGATGCCTCCACCCGCGTGAAGGTCCACCGTACTTCCGCGCTGAATCATGGTACGGATTGCGAGGTTAAGCGAAAGTGACCCATCAAGACCGACCCAACCGATCGCGCCGCAGTACGGGCCTCGCGGCGTTGTTTCAAGTTCGGAAATAATTTGCATGGCGCGGATCTTCGGAGCACCAGTAACCGAACCACCCGGACAGGTTGCACGAAGAATCTCGGCGATCGAAACAGAGCGGTCCAACTGACCCTCGACCGTTGCGACGCGATGATAGACGGTCGGGTGTTTTTCGATCGACGCGGGTTCTGTCACGCGAACGGTTCCATAGTCGCAAATGCGTCCCAGATCGTTTCGCACCAGGTCCACAATCATCGCAAGCTCCGCCCCGTCTTTTTCCGCAGACGCAAGGTTTGCGCGGAAATTCTCGTCGAGGATCGGGTCGCATGATCTTGGCCTGGTCCCCTTGATGGGACGCGTGACGATCGTCCCGTCGGTGCTGCGCAGGAAAAGTTCCGGTGATGAGGAAATGATCGAAAAATCATCGTACGACAAGAACGCCCCATGCGACGACGGGCTGATTTGTCGCAACCGGCGGTAAAGATCGATCGGCGAGAGCATCGTTTGAGCACGGAACCGCTGCGTGAGGTTGACCTGGTAAACATCACCCGCGGCGATGTAGTTTAAGATTTTTTTGACGCGATGCAGGTACTCCGCCCGCGACAGCGATGAGTCAAGAACGGTTGACCCAGTAGGCAAAGGCGATCCGATATCCGGTTGGGCTGCCGCGTCATTGAGGATTTTCTCGATCCCGGCGATGCGCTCGCGAACCGGTGGCCGGTCTTCGCACACACCCGCTTCCCAATCCACGACAACGGCGTACCATTCGTTTGACCGCGCATCGTGCAGGGCAACAGCATCGTAAAGCGAGAACCGAGCCAGCGGCTGGGCGTTTTCGGCATGCGGAACCGGTAGGATTCTCTCCGTCGCAAGACCCGCCTCATAAGCCAAATGCCCGATCCACCCGCAACCAAGCGATCGCGGAATCGAAAGCGGGGCGACTTGCGGATACTGGGCAAAGGCCTCTGCGAGGGCGTCGAACGGGCACCCGGTCGCGTCGTGCTCGATTGTGACCGTTCTAACGGGGTCAGCCGCGTAAAGTGACCATCGCGAATATTCCCCGCCGGGGAGAGAACTTTCCAGCAGGGCAGGACTCTGGCGATGGGCAAACGCGCCAGCCACCGCAAGCGGGTCTGCCCGACAAGCGAGTTTTTCAATGACGAGATGCGACAACATTTCACAAGCCTCTGATCATGGATTCTTAGATTGTACCCGAACAGGCAGATGGCGTCGTGGTGGATTGGCCGCGACAATTCACAGGTGAAATCTTCGTTGACAGAGTCGGGGGAGGGCGATACGGTTCGGCGGTTGGCGCAACCCGCGGAGAGTCAGCTTTTTCGGTCGAACCATTGGAGGATAATCACCATGTTCCGGGCAACGATTACGAAACTACATTCTCTCATCTACACCGCATCGTTGGTGGCAATCTTGGCCTCAGCCACAGCGCACGCGCAAGAGCCAACCGGACGCCGTGTCATCCGCCATGCGGAGGTGAATGCCAACGATGTCTACGTTCGTAGCGGCGACAGCACCAACCACTACACCGTGTGCAAGCTCACCGCCGGTACGCGCGTGGCGATTCTTTCACAACGCGGGGATTGGGTCGAGATTCTCCCACCGGACGGAACGTTCAGCTTGATCTCCGGCGACTATGTCGATACGTCGGACGACAAGACCGGCGTTGTGAGCGGCAGCAACGTTCGTGTTCGGGCGGGGTCGTCCTTGAATGATAGCAAATACACCGTGCAGACGATGCTCAGTCGTGGTGCGCCGGTGACGATCCTTGGTCGGAACCCGGACGGTTTCCTAAGAATCAAGC
>JAJRUK010000166.1 GCA_024277835.1 Planctomycetota bacterium
ACATGATTGAGAACGCTCTGGGGATTGAAGACTTTAACGATGACGGTCGGAATGACTTTGCGATTGGTGCGCCGAACTCACGTGGCGGCGCGGGGCGTTTGTATATCGGCTATCGTCGCGAAGACCGCGGTCAGGGTCTCGAGGGCGATTTTCAACTCCCTGAGCTTTCACTTGACCCAGATAACACCACGCGTTTGGATGGGTTTGTCCTCCGCTCTGACCGTGTGACTGCTTTGGGTTCAAGCTTGGCGAGCGGGTTTGATTTCAATGGGGACGGTGTTGAGGACGTGGTCGTCGGTAGCCCAGATGCGGAAGACGGGGTTGGGGAGGTTATTATCCTTTTTGGTCAGCAGGGCATCGTCTCCCCTGAAGATGGGTACGAAGTTGAGGAGTACCTTTCGGATATTCGCGTTTGCGATGTGAGTTTGAACACCGGTTGCCTCTGCACGGAAACTCTCTTGAGCGAAGCTATATGTCAGAGGAATACGCGTCCCGTTGCGGCTCGAATCACGGGTAAGTCGCTTGGTGGTGTTGCGGGTCGGTTCGGGTTCAACGTTGCCAACGCGGGCGATGTGGACGGGGATGGGATCAACGATCTTCTGGTGGCTGCCCCTGAGAGTCGTCCTTTCTACGATCCCGATCCTTCTGACGACGTTGACGAGCTTTCTGCACCGGGGCTTGATCTCGATGCTGACGGGGAGGCCGACGAGATTCTCGGGGACGACACGTTGCAGGCGGCGGGTCTCGTTTACGTGATCTCCGGTCGTGCTCGTTTGGACACGATCGGACGGTGCTCAACGACGAACAACCTTTGCACCCGGTTCCCTGAGGACTTGCTCCAGGGGGACTGCAGTTCCGGCGAGACGTGCGATTTCACGGATATGACGATCGACATTCAGGAGCTTGGTACGTCGCGTCTTCGAGGGTTTATCATTGTAGGGCGTCGCGAGGGCGATCGTCTCGGTGGCGGTGATGCCGGCGACGATACGCGCGGCGGGATTGCCGGTAAGGCCGACCGCGGTCGTTCGCGTGGGCTGGCGAGTGCTGGAGATGTGGATGGCGACGGCCGCGATGACATCATTATTGGTTCGATCCTTGCGGACCCTCGTCGCGATCAGACGACGGATGTCGGTGTGACCAACGGCGGTGAGGTGTACTTGATTTATGGGTCGAATGCACCTGAGGCGGGCAGTCAGTAGTCGGTCTTTGGGGCTTGCGTTCCGATAATTGTGCGGGGCGTTGGCATGTGCGTTCGTGTTGGTTGAATAGTTGACTTGCGCTTGTGGAAAGCGATACGATGGGTGTTGGGATTAGTCTTTGGTTCACGCGCGTTAGGGTGACTTGACGGGGTCGCGAGCTGGATAATCCTTGACTTATGGGCGTCCGTGCAGGCGTTAAGCCTGCGGCTTGTGGTTTGTTGGGCGTTTGGTGTTTGTTGAATGATGTTTTGGAGCGGCGCCTTTAACTCGGCGTGCATCCGGGAGCGTTAAGCGAATGAGATTGGCGTGGATGAATAATTCGATGAGCCGACTGGCAGCGTTTCTGGTGCTTGCTTCCGTAAATATCGCCGCTGCGCAGGATTCGACGCCCCGCGCGTTGTTTTCGATTACTCCAAGCGATCCGGTGGTGGCGGTGCAGGTGTCGTTCGATGCGTCTTTTTCGTTTGATCGTGGCGGTGGCGGATCGATCGATTTCTATCGCTGGGATTTTGGCGATGGTTCTGATCTCGTTGCTTCGGATATGCCGTCGGCACTGCATACCTATACAAGTCCGGGTTTGTTCACGATTACATTGACGGTGACGGACAACGATACGCCGGCCAACGAAGGTGTGACGGTGCGGACGATTGTGGTTGTGGCTGCGGGTGGTAATGGGGGCGGCGGGCCTGTGAACGTGCTCCCCACCGCAAGGTTTACGATGTCCACTTCGCAGTCTGCGGTTGGTGATGAAGTGACGTTCGATGCGACGGACTCGTCGGATGCGGATCGAGACAAGGAGTGTTCGACCAGCAACGCCGCGTGCGACGACGACACGGATTGTCCCACTGGTGAAACTTGCAACGAAACGCTGCAATACGCGTGGGATTTTGGCGATGGCACGACGCAGGCGTATACGACAGTTGCGACGGCGAAGCACGCCTTTGGAGCAGAGGGTAACTATGAGGTCCGGCTCTTCGTTTGCGACCAAGCGACGTGTGACCTGACCAGTACGAGTATCGACGTGTCGGAGTCTTTCCAGCAGATCGAGGTTCTGGCGGCCGGGACGAACATCGCGCCGACGGCGGTCGTCGCTTCGGGGCCTCGCCTTGCAGCCGTGGGTGAGTCGTTGACCTTTGACGGACAGCTTTCTTTTGATCCCAACGGCGATCAACTGGACTATGCCTGGAACATTCGTTTTGAGAACTTGCTGATCGATTCGGTGTTGACGGCTGTGATGACTCGGTCGTTTGATCAGCTTGGGGAGTACGAGATCACGCTGACCGTTTGTGACGGTCGTGGTGGTTGCGACTATGCGGATATGTTTACGGTGACGATCACCGAAGCTCCGCCGGCGATCGAACCGCCCGCGACCAATCCCAATCCGGGTAGTAATCTTGAGGATCCGGTGGATAGTGCTCTACAGCGCCCGACGCTGACGACGTGTGGTGTTGGGATGATCCCGGCGATGTTTACGTCGATGATGGGGATGTTCGGGATGGCGGTCGTGCGACGTCGGTCGGATCGGTAGGGCTTGCTGTTGTAACCCCCCTCGATCCCTCCTTGAGTACGGGGGGGCCGGAAGAATAGTCTTCTGCGGGAGTCGTTCGAGCCTCTGCGAGAGTGTGGCCTTCTGGGGTCGCACGCAGCTTGTTCTTGCTGCCCAGAAGAAATGCGAAATACGACCCCACTTGCCGGTTTTTCGGCGGGCGGGGTTTTTCTATGCAAACGGGGCGGTGGCTGTATAATCTAGGCACGATGTTGGAGCACGGATCAGCCACAATAAACACGTTCGAGACCCGCACGTTGCGTATGCGCCGCGGTGGGGTCGCGGGGGCGGTGATTGCGATCGCGATTGTGTTGTCTACGTCGTCCTCCGGGTTGGGGCACGAACGGGGTCGGAGCTGGTCTGATGACGCGGGCGTTGCGGATGCTTGTTGGGCGGCGGCTCCTACGGTTTGTGCGGACGTGACCGCGTGCCCTGCCGTGACTTCGCCGGAGGCGACTGTTGCACGTTTTAGCATTCTTCCTTTGTCGATGATCGCGACGGTTGTCGATGTTCGGGTTGCTCGCGATGTTCTTGTCGCACGCATCGGCGGTCTGTACGGGCCTTAGCTTCTTTTCGATCATTTCCGGGTCAATGCTTCTTATCCATCCGCGCGCGGTTTTCTTTTTCGATTTTTGATTGCTGTTTTTTTCGCCAGGAGGCGAGTTTTCCATGTCAGTGATGAGTGTTGCATCGTCGGCGTACAAGGGCGTATCTGGTTTGCCGAGAAAGTTGTTCGGTACGCGTAACGATCGGATTCTTAAGGGGTATCAGCGTCACGTTGGGCCAATCAACGAGATTGAGGCGTCGCTGCGCGGCGACTTCGATGAGCGGTTCGCTGCGCGGGTTGCGTCGGACGGGGTTGATTCGCTTCCGGAAGAGGAACGCGAGGCTGCCCGGCAAGCGATTCGGGTAGAGCTAAGCGGCGATCTTCTTGAGCGTTCGGCGTCGCTGCGGGAGCGTGTTCGCGAGCACTATGGCGAGCTTGTCGGGTGGTGGGAATCGCTCGACCCAAGCACTCGCCTCGAAGAACATTACAAGGACGAATATCGCAAACGGACGGCGAAAGTGATCGAAGCCATGGATCGAGCGGGGACGACGTTCGAGGCGTTTGCGGTTTTGCGTGAGGCTTCGCGTCGGTCGCAGCGTCATCGCCACTTCGACAGCCAGCTCATCGGTGGCCGCGTCTTGTTTGAAGGAAAAATCGCGGAGATGCGGACGGGTGAGGGTAAGACGATCGTCTGTCACCTTGCGGCGTTTGTGACGGTTCTTTCCAGTCGCAAGGTTCATGTGGTGACGGTGAACGACTATCTGGTGCGCCGCGATGCGGAGTTTGCCGCGCCGATTTTTGAACTCGTGGGGATGACGGTTGGTTGCATTCAGTCTCAGGTGGATCCGGGCGGCGGCGAAGGGATTCGTCGCGCCGCCTACGGGTGCGATATTACATACGGGACCAATAGCGAGTTTGGTTTTGACTATCTGCGCGACAACATGAAGACGCGGTATGAAGATCAGGTGCAGGGGGCGCTTGATTTTGTGATTGTCGATGAGGTTGACTCGATTTTGATCGATGAGGCTCGGACGCCGTTGATTATCTCGGGGCATGCGCGTGACGATGTGACGCGATATCCTCGGGCGAATCGGGTGGCGGAGGAGCTTGTGCGGAGGCAAGTGCCCTGGGATCGAAAGTTGGCGGCGACCGTTTCCAAGTATGACGGGAACGCGCATGACATTCCCAAGCTCGACGACGCGATGACGATTCTTGGTCATCGTGAGCAAAGTCATACGGACGCCAAGTCTTCTGGCAACGACGACAAAGAGACACTGGCAACGCTGGGTCCGGACTTTTTGACGGATGACCATGTCGAAGCGATTCAGATTTATGAGGCGGATGTGCTCAACCTTTCCGGTTCGGAGCGTTATCGTCGTTACTACATCGTGCAACTTGAGCGAAAGCAGGTCGGTATTACGCATGAGGGCGTGACGATCGCGCAAGAGCTTCTGGACTTGGGGAGCTTGTATAGCGGCGCGAACATGGAGTGGCCTCACTTGATTGAGAATGCGCTTCGTGCTCACAAAGTTTATCAGTGCGACCGCGACTACGTCGTGCAAGAGGGTCAGGTGATTATTGTTGATCCGTTTACCGGTCGGTTGATGCATGGTCGACAGTGGTCGGACGGTTTGCATCAGGCGGTTGAGGCGAAAGAGAACGTCAAGGTCAAAGAAGAGACGCAGACGTTGGCGACGATCACGATTCAGAATTTTGTGAAGCTCTATCGCGTGAAGGCGGGTATGACGGGGACAGCCCTGACGGAGGCGACGGAGTTTGACAAGATTTACAAACTGGACGTTGTTGAGATTCCGACGAACCGCCCGGTGAATCGCGTGGATCATAACGACAAGATGTATCGCGATGTGGAGCAGAAATACAACGCGATCGTGGATGAGATTTTTGAAGTCCATCGCAAGGGGGTTCCGGCGGATCCGTTTCTGCTGGCGGATGCGTTTACGGCGATGATCCCCATGCTCAAAAAGCAAGGGGCGGACGCGTCGCGTGTCGAGGAGGCGCTGAAGCGATTCAATAAGGCTGAGCTTGGGGATAAGGATACCATCGCGTTTATGATGGAGGTGTACGATGAGGTGATGGGCGACCTGGTTCGGGGTCGTCCGATTCTTGTGGGTACGACGAGCGTTGAGAATTCGGAGAAGATTTCGCGACTTCTGGATCAGCGATATGGGATCGAACATGAAGTGCTCAACGCGAAGAACCATGCTCGCGAGGCGGACATCGTCATGAAAGCGGGCGAGACGACGCTGCCCACGAGCGGTCGCGACAAGACACCGCGGGGAAATGTGACGATTGCGACGAACATGGCGGGTCGTGGTACGGATATTAAGCTGGGGCTAAACGTTGTTTATCCGACGTGCAAGGTTCCCGAGAAGCTTCCTGAGGGGGCGGAGTCGAGTTCGCTTTATCCGACGGGGATTACGAAGTGTTGCGTGACGTGCGACGAGTACGACGCGGCGACGAACTGTGCTCATTGCTTTAAGCCCAAGCTCGACCCGCGTTTTCCGGAGCTTGGTCGTAAGATTTGTTCGATCAATGTTCCGTGCGGTTTGCACATTATCGGTACGGAGCGTCACGAATCTCGCCGGATTGATAACCAGTTGCGCGGTCGGTCGGGTCGGCAGGGTGATCCAGGTTCGTCGCGTTTTTCTCTTTCGCTTCAAGACGATCTTCTCAAAATGTTCATGTCGGACTGGATGCTGAAGATGATGGAGAAGCTTGGCTTTAGCGACGGGTCGAGTCTTGAGGACAAGCGTTTGAGCAAGGGGATCGAGCGGGCGCAGCGAAAAGTCGAAGAGCGCAACTTCTCGACGCGAAAGCATCTGCTCGAGTGGGATGAGCCGATGGACTTTCAGCGGAAGGAATTCTACGCGGTACGTCAGCGCATTTTGGAAGAGCGCGACCTGCCGGCGCTGATTTTTGAGACGATTGACAACGCGATTCGCTCTACGCTCGATGATAATCTGAGTCCGGGGTTTGCGCAGTCGTGCATTGCGGAATGGTGTCGGACGAATCTTGAACTGACGATCGAAGATGATGCGATTTCGATCGACGACCTTGAGTCTGCTCAACATAGCATCCGTCGCAAAGCGAAGGATGAAGCCGAAGAAACGATCCGGACATCGATCGGCGAGTATATCGACCCTGATGAGCCGTCAAAAAGCTGGGATATTGGCGGTCTCCTCACCTGGGCGAAGCGGATGTTCAATGTGCCGTTTTCGCAGAATCATCTTCGCAAAATGGAGCCTCGAGAGATTGAAGATGCGATCATTGAGGCTGCGAACGATCACTACGACAAGCTAGATCTTGGCGGAATCGCGCTCTACTTGGATGCCAAATATCCGCATCAGGCGCTCGTGGACTGGGCGAAGGCGAAATTTGATATCGAAGTGGGGGTCGAAGAAGCGCTTGAGATGTCCAAGACGGATATCGAGAAGCTTCTGCACGATCGCGTTTCGCAGGCGTATCGAAGTCGGGAGATGCGCTATCCGGTTGAGTGGTGCGTCGAGCGGGCGTTTGCGGATGAGGCCGAAGATAACGCGACGGCGGCGAATACGATCGTCGCCTGGACCAACAGCAAGTTTGGCGTTGGTTGGACGCTCGACGATGTGCAAGGCCACGACGCGAGCGAGATCATCGACAAGCTCTTTGAATTAAACGAGTCGTTCTTCAATGGGAAGCTGGAAGAGGAAATCGACGCGGGACTGAGCGGGAAAACGCCGGAGGAGGCGGTCAACTGGGCGCATGAGCGGTTTGGGCGTGCGTGGAACCCGCAGCGGTTTGAAGAGGCGGTTAATGGGCGTCTTGATGGTGACTATCGTGCTGCGATCGTGGAGCAGGGTCGCGAGATGCTTCGGTGGGAACTGACGCGGTTGGAGCAATACGTTTTGCTTCGCATTTACGATCAGGCGTGGAAGGATCACCTGCTGGAGATGGATCATCTCAAGACGGCGATTATGCAGAGGCCACTCGGCGGTGATCAGTCGCATCCGCAGAGTCAGTTCGCGATTGAAGGTCGGCAGCTCTTTCGGCAGATGTGGGCGCGGATTGCGGGTCGTGTGACGGATATTATCTTTAAGATACGCGGGGCTACGCTCGATGATGGCGGTCATCAACGGAAGATTGCCATGTCGATGAGTCACGCTGATTCGACGGGTGCGGGTTTTGCCGGTGGGGCGTCTGCCGATCAGGAAGCTGCGATGAAAGCGCAGGGGTCTGAGCAAAAGGTGGAGACGATTCGCCGCGATCAGCCAAAGGTGGGGCGTAACGATCCGTGTCCGTGCGGTAGCGGGAAGAAATACAAGCAGTGTCATGGGAAGAACTAGGAAATGATGAATAGCGAAGGATGAAAGAGCGGCGGGAGGGCTGCTTGGGAAAGTGTGGCACCGGTTTGTAACCGGTGCTAGGCTCTAAAGCCGGAGAGATCGCACCGGTTACAAACCGGTGCCACACGGTTTTTTCATTTTGAGTTTGCTATTCGCTATTTGTTTCCTGCTATTGTGAATCCATGTCTGAGTCGCGGTGGCAATTCTTTGTTGATGTTGGCGGGACGTTTACGGATGTTGTCGCGCGTCAGCCCGATGGTACGCTTGTCACGCTGAAGCTTCTTAGCTCCGGGGTCGTTCGCGGCGTCGTGAGTGCGGGGTCTTTGTTGCGAGCGGAGTCGGGGCGCAACTTTATCATTGATTCTCGGTTTGCGGGTCAGGCGGATGGTCTTTGGGCGGGGTATGAGTTCCGGCTCGTTGATTCTGACTCGGTGGACGGCGGGTCTTCGCACGCTGTTGCGCTGCGGGTTGCTCGCTTCGATGGTTTGAGCGGGACTTTTCATTTCGATGCGTCGCTACCCGCTGGGGTGACGATCGGGTCTGGTTTTGCCTTGTCTTCGCGTGAGGAAGCGCCCGTTGTCGCGATTCGATGTTTGATGGGGTTGTCGCTTGGCGACGCGATTGGTTCGGTGGATGTTCGACTCGGGACGACTCGGGCGACGAATGCGCTGCTGGAGCGGAAGGGATCGCGCGTTGGGTTCGTAACGACGCGCGGGTTCGGGGACATTCTTAAGATCGGCAATCAGGATCGTCCGGAGCTATTTGCGCTGAATGTTCGTAAGCGGGATGACCTTGCGGAGTGCGCAGTTGAGGTTGACGAGCGGATGAGCGCGACGGGTGATGTGCTTGTGTCTCTCGACGAAGTGCGTGCGCGTGCGACGCTTACTGAGATGCGGAAAAACGGGATCGAAGCGGCTGCGATTTGTTTGCTACACGCGCATATCAATCCCGACCATGAAGAGCATCTTGCTCAAATTGCTGAGGAGGTGGGGTTTTCGCAGGTTTCAGTTTCGTCGCGGTTGTCGCGCGTTGAGAAGATCGTTTCGCGCGGGGATACGACGGTGGCAGACGCCTATCTTGGCGGGGTGATGGGTGCGTATGTTGCGTCGCTGCGACAGTCGATGCCCCATGCGCGGATCAAGCTCATGACGAGTAGCGGCGGGTTGATCGACGCTGCGAATGTGACGGGGAAGGATACGGTGCTCAGCGGGCCTGCGGGCGGAGTCGTTGGGTGTGCTTATGTGACGCGGGCAGCCGGTTTTGATCGGGCGATTGGTTTTGATATGGGCGGGACGAGTACGGATGTGTCGCGCGTGGAGGCTTCGTTGTCGTCGCCGTTTGAGTATCAGCATGAGACGGTGAAGGCGGGCGTGCGGATTCAGACGCCGATGATTGCGATCGAAACGGTCGCCGCCGGGGGCGGTAGTGTTTGCTTGTTCGATGGTCAGAAGTTGGTTGTTGGTCCGCATAGCGCCGGGTCGGAACCTGGGCCTGCTTGTTACGGGCGCGGTGGTCCGTTGACCGTGACGGATATGAACGTTGCGCTCGGGCGAGTTGTGGCAGATCGTTTTCCGTTTCCGTTGGACGAAATGATTGTCGAAAGGAAGCTCGCGGTGCTTGCGGCGGAAGTGAACCGGGTGACGGGTGCGTCGCTGCGTTCGGTCGGGCTTGCGGCCGGGTTTGTGGAGATTGCCGTAGCGCACATGGCTTCGGCGATTCGCAAGATTTCAATTGCCAAGGGATACGATGTTTCGAAATATGTGCTGACGACGTTTGGCGGTGCGGGCGGGCAACATGCTTGTGCGATCGCGCGGCGATTGGGGATTCGTCGCGTTCTTTGTAACCGGTTTGCGGGGGTGCTTAGTGCGCTGGGGATCGGGGTTGCGTCGGCGAAACGGATCGTTGAGCGAAGCGTTCATGACGTACTTGATGAGGGCGCGGTAGAGCGCTTGGCCAGCGTGTTCGTTGATGTTGGTTCGCAAGTGCGGCGCGCGATCTTGGCGGACGGTGAATCGGAAGACGAACTTGATGGGCTGATCGAGACGGTTGATCTTTGCTATGCGGGGCAGGCTAGTTTGATTTCGGTGGACTTCGGTGATTGGGGGACGATGCGATCGGAGTTTGAAGCGAAGCACAAGCAGCTCTACGGATACACGCACGAAGGTCGGGCGATCGAAGTTCGCGCGGTGCGGGTTGCGCTTTCGGGGAAGCGTCGCGATGTTCCGCTTGATGCGATGGCAGCGAAGGGCCGCGCGTCTAGTGCGATTGAAATGGTGCGGATGGTTGTCTCGGGCGAGATGCGGGATGTTCCGTTGTACAAGCGCGAGGGGCTAACGGTCGGTGATGCGATCGATGGTCCGGCGATTGTGATCGAAGAGACGAGTACGATCGTTGTTGACGAGGGATGGCGAGGGGTGGTGACGGAAACGGGCGACCTTGTTCTGACGGATGGGGCGGTCGTGGCGGCGAAGCAAATCGTGGGAACAGCGGCGGACCCGGTGCAACTTGAGCTGTTCAACAATCAGTTCGCCTCGATCGCCGAGCAGATGGGGACGACGCTACGTCGGACCGCCCTATCTACGAACGTAAAAGAGCGGTTGGATTTTTCGTGCGCGGTGTTTACGCCGACGGGTGATCTTGTGGTGA
>JAJRUK010000167.1 GCA_024277835.1 Planctomycetota bacterium
ACTGTTTGGCGAATCGCCGCATATTCAGGCGATCCATGCCGGGTTGGAGTGCGGGATCATTGGGAAGCTCGTGGGCGATATGGATATGGTTTCGCTTGGTCCGTACATCCTCGGTGCGCACAGTCCCGACGAGCGGGTTTACGTGAACTCGGTGGCGCGGTCGTGGAAGCTGCTGGTTGCGGTGTTGGATGAGTTGTCGCGGGCGGAGTGAGCGTTGTTGAATGCTGGGGAGTCCTTGAGATTCGATTGTCCGCGCGGGCTAAAGCCACGTGGTTCGGGAGGATCAGACGGGGAGCTCGGTTTGCAGCACGTCAGGTGGCGGACTTTGGGTCCAGGGCGTTGCGGAGGGCGTCTCCGATGAAGTTCAGGGCGACGAGTGTCAGGACGAGCGCTGCGCACGGGAACACGATAAGCCACCAGTAACTTACGAACGTGTTGACGGCTTCCACGCCGTCGGCGGCGAGTCGCCCCAGCGATGGGGTCGGGGGTTGAATTCCAATTCCGAGAAAGCTGAGAAACGCTTCCTGCATGATCGCTTGAGGGACGACTAGGGCGGCGTAGACGGTGATTGGTCCCATCAGATTCGGGGTGATGTGCTTCAGAAGAATGTGCGTCCAACCCGCGCCGGCTGCTCTTGATGCTTCTATGAAGGGTTGTTCCCGCAGCGACAAAACTTGTCCGCGAATCACGCGGGCCATGGTTAGCCAGCTCACACCGCTGATGGCGACGAGCAAAATGACCAGATTGGCGATGGCAGATTCGCCGCCAAACAGTGCAGTCAGCGGGCGGGTTAGCGCGACCTTTAGCAGAATGACCGTGAGGACGTAGGGCAGACTGAAGAGCACGTCTACGATTCGCATCATGGCTGCGTCTATTCTGCCGCCGGCGAGGGCGGCGATGGATCCGAATAGCACGCCGACGACGATCGCGATGGCGGCGGCGGCGATTCCGATGCCGAGGCTGATGAGGAAACCGGGGAGGAGTCGAAAGAGCAAGCTCCTTCCGAGATCGTCGTGACCCATCCAGGAGGATGCGCCGTGTAGAGAGCGGACGATAGCTGAGTGGGCTTGAGTTGGAGTGTTGATCACGGTTGCGGTGGGGGTTGTCGGGGTGGTTAGTTTTTCGATTGACAGGATGGGGGTTGCTGACGGCGCGTGTCGGACCGCGTGGTCGAGCTGCTGGACGTTCATCCACGAAAGCGTCCACGGGAGTGTTGCGAGAGCGGTGATGGTCAAGAGTGTCAGGAGCGTGACGCTCGTTTGAGTTAAGAAACGGCGTCCGCTGTGACGTTGGCGCGGGATGGGTGCAGCCGTGGTTCGTTGATCGGTCTTCATTAGAGCGCTCCTCTGATGCGTGGATCGACGAGTCCGTAGAGAAGATCGACGACGAGGTTCAGCGCGATCAACATCGCGGAAAAGACCAGCACCGTCGCGAGGATGAGTCCGGGGTCTCGATTGAGGGCGGCGTTGACGAAGTGTTGGCCCAATCCGGGGATGCCGAAGACTTTTTCAACAACGAACGACCCGGTCATGGCCTGGGCGGTCGCGGGGCCGAGATAGCTGAGGACCGGCAGAAACGCGACGCGGAGTGCGTGCTTCCAGACGACGACGCTTTCGGGCAGGCCCTTCGCGCGGGCGGTTCGGATAAAGTCGCTCGCGAGCGTGTCGA
Source organism: Planctomycetota bacterium (assembly GCA_024277835.1). Taxonomy (GTDB): domain Bacteria; phylum Planctomycetota; class Phycisphaerae; order UBA1845; family UBA1845; genus JAJRUK01. The sequence goes on from JAJRUK010000167.1 coordinate 1,669, forward strand.
TCATGCTGGTGCGCGTGAGTCGAGCGATGTAAGCGATGAACGGAAGCGAAAGCGTGAGCACCGGAAGCGGCAGGTGCCAAATCGTTCCCCACCCGCCAACGGGTAGCCACTTCAGATAAACGCAAAAGAGGGTCAGCGCCGCGGTCCCCGTGACGAAGGTGGGTATCGAGATTCCGAGGATGACGATTGAGAGACCGGCGAAGTCTGGCAGGCGGTCGCGGTGGACTGCGCCAATGACACCGAGTGGCACGCCGACAAGTATCGCGACCAAGATCGCCAGCGCTCCCAGCAGCATCGAAACGGGTAGTGCTGAGGCGATGATCTGGTTGCACGTCCAGTCGCTGTAGGTAAAGGCGGGACCAAAGTCGAGGCGGATCGCTCCGGCGAGGTACTCGGTGAAAAAGGTCCAGTTGTTGTCCATGTGGTAACGGGCGCGGAGGGCTTGCTCTGCTTCGGGGGGCATGTTGCGATCGCCGGATTGGAATGGGTTACCGGGGATCGAGACCGCCATGACGAACGTCACGGTGTAGACGATCAGGAGCGTGGCAACGCCAGCGAGTAATCTCTTGATCAGCTTCGGGATCATCGATCGATGCTCACATAGCGGAAAGGAAACCACAATCTTGCATTCGGGAAAAGCCCTTTCACGTAGGGTTTGATCGCGATGAGCTGCGTCGAGTGCGAGATGGGGAGGATCGGGCAGTCGGTTTCGATGATGATCGATTCAGCTTGTGCGAGAAGGCGTGCGCGGATGGCGGGGTCGGTTTCTGCGTTGGCTTTGGCAAGGAGTGCATCGTATTTTTCGCTGGCGTAGCCGGTGTCGTTGTTGCCGTTTCCGATTGTTAAGCAATGGAGAAATGTTGTCGGGTCGTTGTAAT
>JAJRUK010000168.1 GCA_024277835.1 Planctomycetota bacterium
AGCGAACTGCTCTCGATGAAAGTGAAGGGGGTTACGGGCGATATTTCCGCCGGTGGGACGAGTATTCTGTTTCCGATCGCGCCGCGCGTCGGCGACATCTATCGACTTGTCTTTGATCGGGAGGCGCTTGATCTTCCGCTGACGTTCGCTCGATGCGTCCGCTGTCGACTTGTGCGTGAAGACGCATTTGAAGCCGGGTTCTCGTTCTTCTCTCCGATTACGTTACCGGAGAGTGCGATGGACGCCGCGGAGTCGGGTTCGTGAGGCTCGGTGATTGAGGACGCTGACGTATCGTGTCGAAAGCCAAACCGCAAATCAAATTAGAGACAACCGTCACCTCGACCAAGAGGAAGGACGCCCTCAGTCCGTTTGCCGAGATTACGAATCTTGCCAGAAAGGCGTCGTCTGTCGCGCGGTTCCTCTCGGACGCGACATCGTGCGTTGTGCGCGCGTTCTCTGCACCTTACGGAGCGATTCATGCTCGCTTCGGTGCGGAAATTGTTTCTCATGATGCGCATACCGGACCGGGCGATCCGAAGTTTTGGAAAGCGACGCTTCATCAGTTTCTAACCGACTCTTTGACCGATCCGAAACCGCATGCCCGGATGTTGCGGGCGCGTTCGGGTAAAGGAAATCTCGCGCTTCTTTCCGCCCCGATTTTTGCACCAGGTGGGTCGTCCATCGGCGCGATCGCGATCGTTGTCGCGGTGAAGGACGAAGGCGAGTGGACGTCGAAGCTCGCGTCGCTGGAATCGTTGTGTCGGTTCATCTCCGCGACTTCTGAGTTTGTCGGTCAAACAAGCGGCGGCGGTGCATCGGTGGGCGGTGGGGCGATCGGCGAGCAGGGGATGAGCAAAGCCTGGGTTTGCGACTCGGCTGAGCAGTTTGCGTTTTCGATTACCAACGAGTTGCGGAACAAGTTGGGTCTCGAGCAGGTATCGCTGGGTATCAAGCATCGCTCACGTGCGAAGATTCTGTCGATCTCTGGGTTGGATAAGGTTGTCACCAAAAGCCCTGGCGTTGTTGCGCTGCGGTCGGCGATGGAGGAATGCCTCGACGCTGGCGTACCAATTCTTTTTCATCGCGGCGCGCAATGGGACGAAGCGTCAGAGGGGCCGATCTATCTTCTTCACAAGCAGTGGCACGGGGCAGCGAACGGGGACGCGGTTGCCTCGATTCCGCTTTCCTACGACGGTCAAACGATGGCGGTGCTGAGCTTACGCAGTCGTGCGGATCACCCGTTGTCGATGGAAAAGATCAACCAGATTCGTAAGCGCGTCGAACCAATCACTCCGGCGCTGCTTCTTGCGCGACGCGCGACGCGAGGCGTCGGGCGACACGCTGTTGATACGATGCAAGGGTCGTACGACGATCTTTTCTCTGCGGGGGGCGTTGGGCGAAAGATCGCGGTGGTCGTGGGTATTGTAGCTGCGCTGTTCTTCGCGTTCGGGACGATGGATTACGACCTGAACGTGCCGTGTCGGGTCGCGCCTTCTGAGCTTCGGCATTTGAGCGCACCGTTTGCCGGGCGACTGGCAGCCGCGTACGTCGTCGCGGGAGATCATGTCACCGAGGGGCAGGTTCTCGCTGAGCTTGATGTCGAAGAACTCGTGCAACAACAGCGCGAGCTGGAAGCGCAGTGGCAGGTGAATGAGCGCGAACGCGATCGTGCGCTGGCATCTGGCAAACCGGCGGATGCGCAAATTGCGCTGGCAAATCGGAACCTGGTCGATACAAGGCTGGAGATTATCAAGCACCGTATCGCGCAGGGGCAGATCGTTGCGCCGTTCGATGGCGTTGTGGTCGAGGGCGATCTTCGCAAGCTGATCGGGATTGTGGTTGCTCAGGGTGAACCTCTCTATCGCCTCGCACGTCCGGGTCGATGGAAGCTCGAGATGGAAGTCCCTGAACGCGCTGCCGCCGATGTACAGGTTGATTTACATGGGTCGTTCGCCAGTTTTGCCGATCCGCGTCGATTAGCGCCCTTTCGCGTGGTTCGCGTGAGTCCGACTGCGATTGTGGTACGAGCGAAAAATGTGTTCATCGCGGAGGCAGACGTTAGCAGCGATGAGTTGCCACTGCGACCGGGGATGGAGGGGATCGCGCGGGTTCGTGTCGGTCGCCGTCCGATTCGCTGGGTAACGATGCATCGCATCCTCGATTACCTCTACTTGCACCTTTGGTTATGACCGACACAGCACCATCCGAGAAGAATGCCTCGCTCGCCGATTCGCTTCGTTCGGTACAGGTCGGTATGCGCGAGGATCTTTCGATCAGTCGCCACCGGTTTCGTGGAGAGGTCGCGTACATCGTTCGCGACCCGATGACGTTTGAGAACCAGCGACTCAGTCAGGGTGACTATGAGGTGTTCGTCCATATCCGTGCTGCCAAGTCGCTCGGTGACATTTTTATTGAGCTTGTTAAGAAGAAAATTCTCGGTGAAAACGACGGGGAACACTTCTATCAATTCGTTGTGTCACTACACGGGCTGGGGTTTCTGCGACTCCCCGTCTCAAACGACAAGCTTCTGTATGAGCGATTCAGGCGCAGGAAGCAGGCCGCGAAGCGGGCCAGGTTCTTAAGCCTCATGTATCTACGAGTACCGCTGCTCAACCCCAACGCGTTTCTCGATCGGACGATCCATCTGGTTCGCCCCCTCTTTAGTTTGTATGCGCTTGCGCTGTGGGTTCTATTGATCGGGGCGGCGGTGTTTGTTGCCGTTAGTCGGTGGGACGATCTCGTGCAGCCAGTCCACGGTGTGCTGGTCGCCCAGAACTTGCCTCTGCTTGCTTTGCTCCTAATTGTCCTCAAGGTATTTCACGAGTTCGGCCACGCGTTCGCCTGTAAGCATTTCGGCGGCCATGTTCCTGAAATGGGGGCGGTGTTTATCATGTTTGCGCCGTGCGCGTATGTCGATGCGACGGGTTCGTGGTCGTTTCCGCGAACGCGCGAGCGGGTCGTGGTGTGCCTCGCGGGGATGTATATCGAGAGCATTTTCGCCGCGGTCGCCGTGTTCGTATGGGCTGCGACTGATCCGTCGCTGCTCAACTCGATTGCCTATAACGTGATGTTTCTGGCAGGTGCGATGACGGTTTTCTTCAACATCAACCCGCTGATGCGTTACGACGGGTACTATGTGTTGTGCGACCTTGTCGAAGTTCCCAATCTTCGCCAGCGATCCACCCAGTATTTTCGGGCGATTCTGAAACGCGCATTTCTGGGCGTTCCGATCATCTGCGAACGAGGCAGTAAACGCTTGCGGGCGATTTTGCTTACGTATGGTGTATCCGTTTCGATCTATCGTGCCCTGATGATCATTACGATCGCCGCCGTGCTCGCCTACAAGATGCGGACGCTTGGACTGATCGTGGGTGTCGGATTTGGTGTGATGGCTGTGACCAAGCTTCTGCTGAGTCTGCTTCGATACCTTTGGCATCACGAGGAGACCGCCCATATTCGATGGCGAGCGGTGTCGCTGGGTTTGCTGGTCGTCATTGTTGTTCCGGTCGCGATTTTTTGGCTGCCGCTTCCTGCGACGGTCCATGCGGCAGCGGTGGTTGTTGCGGAAAATGAAGCGGTCGTTCGCACGGAGGCTGGCGGGTTCGTGCATGAAGTCGTCGTTGAACCTGGCGCGCGTGTCGAGGCGGGCAGCCCAGTTTTGGTTCTGATCAACGACACGCAGGAAGAGGCGATCGCGCAGGCGGCGGCGACGTTTGAGTCCACGTTGTTGCGGCGCGATGCTTTTCGAGTGGATGATCCTTCGCGCGCCCAGCAGGAGCAAATCATGGCGGATGCGAGCGAGGCTGCGCTCGCGGAGCAGCGCAGCGAGCTTGCCAAGCTAACGGTTCGCGCTCCGGCGGATGCATTGGTGGCGGATTGTATCCGGGATACGTCGATCGGAATGTATGTTTCTCCGGGCTATCCGGTGGCGATGCTGGTGTCAGGGAATTGGCATGTACGGGCGATCATGAACGAGGACGATTTTCGTCGTGCGGGACTTCGTGTGGATGATGCAATCGAGTTTCGCGCGGCGAGCGCAGCCTCCCGTATTCTTTACGGTCGCGTGTTGAGTATTCTTCCTGCCGGGTCGCGAAGAATCGAGACGACGCAACTGACGCATCTCGCGGGAGGCGATATCGCGGTCGATCCCGACACGCATGAGGCGACGCAGCCTTTCTTCGAGATTCGTATCGTGTTGGATAAGATCGACGAGGACATTCTTCGTAGCGGGATGACGGGGTTTGTACGGTTGCCGGGCGGAAGTGAGTCGATCGGGCACCTCGCGACTCGAAAGTTCATTCGCTTCTGGAATCGCCTTGTGCAAGAGCAGTAGGTTGCTACTCCTCATGCATGCAGGAGATTAACCCGTCTCCACAGAATCGCGTGGCTCAAGTAGATAGAGGTTGCGATATTTCGATACCTGGAAGGTGGACTTGAGCTGTCTATTCATCTGGGGGACGAAGACGGGGCGTCCGGCGAACTTTTCAGCAAATTCAGACCACCGCGACGGTGAGATCGTTTCGATCTGAATGTCGGGTCGGTGTGCGAAGTAGTGGGCGTAGCGTAGTGGCGTCGTTTCTCCCCACGCACTGATAATGACCGAGTTAGCTGGCATGGTTTCGAGGCTCACCTGTGAGATGAAGTTCGTAGCGCTAAATAGCCCAGCGAGATTGGTGCGCTCCAATACGAACATGGACATGCTGCCAACGGAAAGAATCGCAATTCCGGTCGCGACGACGGCCTGTTGCTTTTTCGCCAAGCGTTCGATCGCTGCGGAAATCGCTGCCCCGCCAAAGATGGTGATGGCTCCGAGTAACGGGAGCAGGTTCGCCGCTTGTCCGTGAACCCGGTACAAGCACAAGAATACGATCGTCTGGACGACGAACCCCAGTAGCACAATCGTCGCGCACCGCCTGCGTCTCCACGATGCGATCACACCCGCGACGACGATCGCCAGAATAGGGACCAAAGTGGACAACGCGAAGGGAAATGCCCGGTTTCGAATCCAGTTGAGCTTGGAGCGAACCTTGGGCCAGGTTGTGCCCATGTCGTTTGCAAACTGTTGCCCCGTCATCATCCAGACCGCGCGCTCGGCTCGCGCCGCGATTCCGCTGGACGTTTCTGGAAGCAATCCGGTCTCGGTATTGTAGTTTCCGATGTAATTATACGGAACATCGTCGCGATCACGTGCAAGAATGAATCCAAACGAATACAGCCCGGGCAACGCGATCAACAGCGCACCGAGTAGCGTTCGCTTCGCAGTTTCTATTCCCAGGATCTTTCGGCGCTTATCGATCATTAACGTCGCAAGAAGAAAAAACGGGAGAGCAAAGAGCGTCGGCGGGCGGGTGAACAGTGTGAGTCCAAAAAGTAGCGTTGCTGCGAAAAAGTGTCGACGAAGACCGTCCTCGGCGAAGCGCATGAAGCAGTACAGAGCGCCAAGCAGCATCGCCATCGAGGGCATATACACTTCCGGACCGACAACGTTGAACCAGACTCGTGGGTGTCCGAGAAAGAGCACCGCGCCAACGCCCGCGATCATCGGATGCACGCCCAGGCGTAGTTGAATCATCCCGCACAGATAGGCGGCGATCGTGCCGGACAGGGCGCATGCGAGTGTGATAATGTAGGCAGGGTCGATGAAGGGGATTCGGGTCAGGATGTATCCGAACGTGGCGAGGATCGGATACCCCGGAGGATGACCGATCCCAAGCGTGACGCTGGATAGTTGAAGGTCGCCAGAGTCGCCGGCGCAGACGCCTGGCGGAAGTCGCGTAATGGCGATCAGCGTCGGCAGCGCGACGGCGATGAGGATCGTCACGCGGTCGCGAGTAGTCGGGTGGCGCAAAGCAGAAGCGCACTCCGGGAACCCAGTCCCGCCTCGCGGCGAACCGTTCTCAATGTCAGGTTGTGGCACGGATTTGTCCACACCGCGTTACTGAAGTTTGTACTTGCCGCCCTGGAGTGTCACGGTCATACCCGCTTCTTCAAAATGATTGAGGTAGCGAAAGACCGTTCGCCGGGATGAGCTGGTCGCTCGCATCATCTCGGACACGGTCGCGCCCTTCTTCAGGAACGATCTTAGCTGTTGGTGTCGTCCGCTGACCGAACGGGTGCTTTTCATCGTCTTGATTAGCGAAGCGGCCACCTTCTTTTGCCGGGGATCGGAAAAGCCCCCCTTGGTGGATGCAAACTCAAGCGCTTTGAGGATCGTTTCTGTTTCTACGAATTTCGTCTGTTGCACGGTCTTGCCTCCGCAGTATTGTGGGCGTTGGGCGATACGCCCGAGTATTGCGCCGGATTATACCGCGCCGACAAGTGTTCCGCCAAGCGATGCGGAGGAAAAGTGACGCGGTGTGTCATTCCCCGGTTGCGCCAGGGGGGGCGTGGCGTAACTATTGTGGTGGCGGTATGTTACGATCCATGCGTCGTCGTGAGGGTGGGTGTCGTTATTGGGGGATCAGCCGACTCGTGACGATTATGTGTCAATCACCCCGCCCCGACGTGTCACCAGCTAGCACCGAGAGTCATCACGAAATGCAGCCCGTACCAGTTTTCATTCTCGGTCTTCATCGTTCGGGCACGACGCTGCTGTATCAATTGCTTGGTGCGACCGGGTGTTTCAATGTTCTTACGGCGAGGCACGTCGCGTTTTTCGATGATCTGGCGAGGCCACACGCGGACCCCCACGCGTTCGAACGTCGTGTGGACAAGCGCTTCGCCGCGCTGGGCCAAACGGATCGGTGCGTCGATGCGGTTCCCGTCGGACCAGAGACACCGGAAGAGTACGGGTTTCTGCTGGAGCGCCTGACGGGTTCTCGCACGTTCTCCGCGTCAGCAGCGGGGGCACTTCAGCAGATTTGCGAGACGGTTAGCTGCGATGCAGGTCAGCAACGTGCAATGTTGCTCAAGAACCCGTGGGACTTTGGTCGGGTGAGCGTGATCCGGGCGGCGCTGCCCGAGGCGCGGTTCGTGTTCATCCATCGCAATCCGTTTCATGTGCTCAGCTCGACGTTACGCATGACGCTTTTCGCGGCGGAAAAACCGAACGCTTACCTGGCAATGTTAAGCGATTCGTACCGAGCACTAACGCAGAGCGAGTTCCCGTGGCGAGTGGCGCAAAAATTAGCGCTGTACGCCCCGGGTTTGCTCGCGGATTGGATGATTCGCGATGTCGCGCGCCGGGCCTACGGGTTTCTTCGAGGTCTGCGTCGCGGCGATTGCGATTCGTTTCCGCAGATTCGATACGAAGCGCTTTGCGAAGACGCGAACGGTGTGATATCTGTCACGTTAGACAAGCTGGGATTTTCGCCGACAGATCAAAACTTTTCGGGACGCATCGGTGCGTCGCGATCCAGCGTTCACCCGCTGATCGCTGAGAGGCGTTGGCGCATCGTTGAGCTGTTTGGTGCTTACGCATCGAGTTTCGGGTACGATCTCAAGCGAATGGCGGACGAGCTGCCGGGCGAATCGCCTCAGTGCGAGTAAACGGGATGGTTTCGCGTGAGATGGATAGAACGCTACATTTACCGCGCGACCATGATGGCTGCCCGGGGTTACATGAAGCTGTTTGTGGACTTGCGCGTCTGGGGACGCGAGAACATCCCGCCGGGTGCAAAGATTTACGCGCAGAGTCACATCACCGCCAGCGACCCGTATTTCGTACTGCCCATCATCCCTGATTGTGTTCATGTTGTCGTCGGACCCGGGTACAACCTGAAACCGCTTGCGTGGGTTCTCGATCGCTTTGAGCAGATCAACGCGATGCCGGACCATCGCGCGACCGTGATTGGCGATGCCGTAAACTATCTTGAGAAGGGCGAGGCAGTATACATGGCTCCTGAGGGCGATCTTCAGGAGCTTTTTCAATTGGGTCGATTTTTTCCCGGGGTTGCGAAGATGTATCGTCGCTCTCGGGCTCCGATCATCCCCATCGCGCTTGTTGCTCCAAGACGTCACGCTCGGGACTACAAGTGGTTAGAGAACGAAGTCGAAGGGCGTCTCTACCGCGCGTATATGATGTTTCGCGGAACGTACTGCATCAATATAGGCAAGCCGTTCTTCCCCGAAATACGCGACGACGTTGACGAAAAAGAAGACAACGAGCGGATCATGGCCGAGCTAAAACAGCGCGTCCAGGAACTGACCGATGAGATACGTCACGACAAGTTTTGGTTAGAGTAGTCGGGGCGCAGCGATTTACAAATTCTCTGCACCGACAAGATACCGGTATACCACAGTCCTGCGAAACGCTGTTAGACTATTTCAGGTGACTGAAAGGCGTTGCTGAAGAGGGCGACACTTGCGGTGAACCCGTGAACGAAGTTCTTGCCACCAACGGGGCCAAACTCACCTCCGGCAAAGAAGCCCGCGACCGGTACATCGCCGAGCGTCTCGCGCAGGGCGGTGACGTCGTGTCCCGCCTTGTCCCACATGCGTGTGCCTCGACCATTGCAGCCAAAGAGCATCGCGCCTTCGATGTTCGCGTCCGCATAGGGTTGTAGGAGCGCTCGCAGGTCTTCATCGGCGCTCTTCGCGTCGCGGATGTGAAATTGAACGGTCGTCCCGACCCGAGCCTGTCCGGCGATTCCAATCGCTCCGGTGTCCCGGTCCGCTCCCATGATGTTGTGGATCAGAAAATCGCCGCGACCGAAACGGTCTTTGTACTCGTTGATGACGCGCCCCACGAAGAGCGACTCGCGGGCGAGCTTGGCGTCGGACTCCGGGAGCTTCATGAAGACCTTGTGCAGTTGTTCGAGGGCAGACTTGCCGCCGAGTTCGTGAATGACGTTGCGCTCGCCCTTGGTAATCACAAACGGAGAGCCGATTGGCCTGCATCCATGCGAGACAACCGTGGTGACCGTAATGGGTCCGGACAACGCGACCCCGACCATGCCGTGGTCAAATGTTTTGTCACCGACGAGCAAGCGGTTCTGCTGCGGTTCGCGCGCACCGCTGGCGACCCCGCCCACGAGCGGCGCTCCGGGGTACGCGTCGCTCAGCTCCTCGACAAACTCGTGCGCGGGCATGGTAAATGGGTCCGCCAGGCCGATGAACGTTGGTTTGCTCTCGGGCGAGACCGCCACGAAGTTTTCCCAGTCGCCGGGTTTGGAGATTCCCTCGAGGTTCGTCTGCGTCATGTGAAACGGGCGAATCGCCACGTCGGGAAGCGATGCGACCAGCAGTGACATCGCGGGCATCCGCTCCAGCTCTCGGTCTGCGCCAATTGTTCCCTCCGCGGTGCAGCCAAGAAACGTAGCTGACCCGAATGTGTTGGTGAGGCGATCAATCACCTTGGGCAGGTCGTCGCGAAAATGCGATGTGACAAAGAGCATCGCCAGGTCCACCATGCCCGGTGTGACGCGGCGATCGACCGGTTCGATCAATTCGTCGATGGCGCGTTCGACGCTGTTGCTGCTGGTGATGGACGATGCGAACCGAATCTGCATGGCTAGCTTCTTTGCTCCTGGTAAAATCGAACGGATAGCCGTCTCGCCGACGATACGGGGGACTGGTCAGTGATGCAAATGTCGGTTAAAGTGGGTGCCCGGGATGCGTTCCCGGAAGTTGCTGTGAGATTCAGGAACACCGACGCTTCCGTCCATACCCAGACAGAGTCATGCCCGAAAATAATCTAGAGCTACAACGGTTTTGGCACGTGCAGGTGCTTCCGCGTTCGGCCAAGCTGGACGGACACGGGCGGGACGTTCTTGCGGACATCCGGCACGTTGGGCTTGAGCATATCGAAGGGGTTCGCTCGTCAAAGCTGTATCTGTTCGATGGTCGTCTTAGCGAGCAGCATGTGACGATGCTTGCGGAGCGCTTGCTCGCTGACCCTGTCGCCGAGACGTTTGTCTGTCGGCGCGGGTTGTCTTCTCGCGAGGGCGAATCGGACGCGATTGAGGTGCAGAGGCTTCCGGGCGTGATGAATCCGGTCGCGATGAGTGTGATGGAGGCGTCGCTCGCAATCTTGGAAAAGGACGCTCCCGATGCGACGATCGCGCAGGTTCAGACTGCTCGCCGGTATGAAATCACCGGAGCACGCAGCGCGGACGAGCTTGAGCAGATCGCCGGGAGCGTGCTGGCGAACAGTTGCATCGAGACGTGGTATGTTCACGGGCATGGCCGGTGTGACGACATTCCAGGCGAGTTTCCGATTCCGCCGACGCGACCTTTTGAGCTGCGAAGTGTCGCGATTCGTTCTCTTGATGACGACGGGTTGACGAAACTCTCGCGCGAGGGGCACCTCTTTCTTTCGCTGGAAGAGATGCAGACGATTCAGGCATATTACTCCAAGCTCGAGCGCGATCCGACCGATCTCGAGCTGGAAACGCTCGCGCAGACTTGGTCCGAGCATTGCGTCCACAAGACATTGAAAGCTGCGATCGACTATACCGGGGCAGACTTCGGTACAGGCGGCGACGTCAACGTTCGCTTCGACAATTTGCTGAAAGAAACGATCGTCCACGCGACGCAGACGCTTGATCGCGACTGGTGCTTGTCGGTCTTCGTGGATAACGCCGGGATCATCGCGCTGGACGACGAATACGCCGTTGCGTTCAAGGTTGAGACGCACAACCATCCTTCTGCCATCGAGCCGTACGGCGGGGCAGCCACGGGTATCGGCGGTTGCATTCGCGATATCATGGGTTGCGGACTCGGCGCGAAACCGATCGCCTCGACAGATATTTTTTGCGTCGCGTCGCCGGATTTTGACGCGGACCGTCTGCCGGAGGGCGTGCTTCATCCGCGTCGCGTGCTCAAGGGCGTGGTCGGCGGCGTTCGTGATTATGGCAATCGGATGGGCATCCCGACGGTCAACGGGGCCATTCACTTTGATGATCGCTATCTAGGCAATCCGCTTGTTTTCTGCGGGAGCGTAGGGCTGTTGCCGCGAAACCGGATCGAGAAGAAGTCCTATCCGGGCGACTATGTGGTTGTGGTTGGTGGCAGAACGGGTCGCGACGGTATTCACGGCGCGACGTTCTCCTCTGCCGAGCTTACGGATACCCATGCGGACGAATTTTCGCACGCGGTTCAGATTGGCAACGCGGTCGAGGAAAAAAAAGTGCTCGACGCGATGCTGATCGCGCGGGATCACCAGAGCGGTTGCCTTTATTCGTCGGTGACGGATTGCGGCGCTGGCGGATTGTCGAGTGCTGTGGGTGAGATGGCGGAGATGCTCGGGGCAGACATCGAGCTTGAGAAGGTTCCGCTGAAATACGCCGGTCTGCGTTACGATGAGATTTGGATATCCGAAGCGCAGGAGCGGATGGTCTTTTCCGTTCCCCCGACGAACCTCGACGCATTCCTCGCGGTATTCGCGGCTGAAGAAGTGGAAGCCACCGTCATCGGCCGCTTCACCGACGATCGGCAGCTTTGCGTAAAGTATCAGGGCAACGTCGTCGCCCAGTTGGACATGGGTTTTCTTCACGACGGACTCCCGAAAACGGTCCGCACCGCAACCTGGCAACCCCCCGAAAAACCCGAGCCGCAAGCTTTAGCTTGCGCGGACGTTCGTTCGCTAGGAAGTCTCCCCTTCGCAGATCGCTTACTCGCGGAACTCAGCGAACTAAACACCGCGTCCAAAGAATGGGTCATCCGCCAATACGATCACGAAGTCCAAGGTCGCAGCGTCATCAAACCGCTGGCAGGACCTTGCAGCGGCCCGTCCGACGCCGCGGTGATTCGCCCGCGATATGATCGCGATACCGGCGTCGCGGTTGGATGCGGACTTTGTCTTGAATGGAGCGATCGCGACCCGTATTGGATGGCCATCCTCGGTGTGGATGAAGCGTTGCGTAATGTTATTTGCGTCGGCGCAGACCCTGAACGTACCGCGATCCTCGACAACTTCTGCTGGCCCAAGGTCGATTCACCTGAGTCGCTGGGCGCGCTTGTTCGAGCTTGCAAGGGCGCGACCGACGCTGCGATCGCGTTTGGGCTACCCTTTATCTCCGGCAAGGATTCACTCAATAATGAGTTCGCCATGAGCGAAGCAGAGTCAGCGCGGACGGGGTTGCCGCGACAGATTGCGATACCTAACACGCTGTTGATTTCTGCGATGAGCGTGGTGCGCGACGTGTCGCGGTGCGTTTCGATGGACCTCAAGAGTAGAGGTAGCGTGCTTGTGGTCGCTTCCGCCCCGGTGACGGAGGTCGGACTCGAAAAGGCGATGGCCCATCATAGGAAAGTTTCCGAGCTTGTTACGTCGGGCAAGGTGCTCGCAGCCCACGATGTCAGCGACGGCGGACTCGCGGTCGCGGTCGCGGAGATGTGCATCGCGTCGAATCTCGGCGTGTCGCTCGATGTTTCGAGTGATGCTTATTCGCATGATCTGTTTGCCGACGTACCAACGACGTATGTTCTGGAAATGTCTCGCGAGGACGCGAAGTCATCGGGTTTTCCGGTGATTGGAGAAGTGACAGAAGACTCGAAGCTGACGATGAGCCTCAACGGCGGTCAGACATCGGACGTGGGCGTTGATGAGCTTGCAAAAGCGTGGCGAACGCCGCTGGCGAATGGGGGATGGCGGTCGTAATGTCGAAAAAAGTCAACGTTCTTGTGCTTCGGGCAGCCGGGATCAACTGCGATGAAGAGGTGATGCACTGCTGGAAGCTCGTCGGCGCGTCGCCGAAGCTTGTTCATGTGAATCAGCTAACAGAGCACCCTGAGCTACTTGATGAGATGTCGATCATCACAATCCCCGGTGGGTTTAGCTACGGCGATGACATTGGTGCGGGTCAGATTCTTGCGCAGCGATTGCTGCTCAGTGTTGCAGAACCAATGCGGGCGTTTGTCGCGCGTGGCGGGGGTGTGCTGGGAATTTGCAATGGTTTTCAGGTGCTCGTTAAGATGGGTCTACTTCCCGGGGGAGATGCGGGGCGCGATCAGGTAACGGTGACGTACAACGACTCCGCCCGTTTTGAAGCTCGCTGGGTAAAGCTCGAAGTTTGCACGGACAAGTGCCCGTTTCTACTGCCCGGGACATTTCTTGAGATGCCAGTGGAACATGCCGAGGGTCGCGTCGTGACCGCAAGCGACGAGACCGCGAAACAGCTTCTTGCCGAAGGGAGGGTCGCCGTTCGTTACGTTGACGAAAGCGGTGGCTACGAGTCGTACCCTCAGAATCCCAACGGCAGTACGCTCGGAATCGCCGGTTTATGCGACGACACAGGCCGCGTCTTCGGCCTAATGCCCCACCCCGATCGCCACATCGCCCACACGAATCACCCCCAATGGACGCGACGCGCGTGCAACGGTTCACCCGACGGGATCACGGTGTTTGAAAACGCCGTTCGGTTCTGGGGCGCACAGGCTTCGATTTTGACGTGATCTGGCCCTCGTTTTGCCCCAGGGTGACATACGTATGTCACCCTCGGTCGAAATAGCCTCGATTTATCTTGACAAACCTTGAGGGGGCGGTAGCTTTCAAGCAACTAATTCGGAGGAGAACCGTTTTCTTTACTACTCGGGAGGCATGGTTGTGACAAAGAGAACAAGATGGATTATGGTACTGGTGGGTCTTTGTGGAATGACGACTGTTGCATGGAATGCGTTTGCTGCGCCACGATGCAAAAGTACGTGCGCCGCGCCCAGTGGGACCGATCAGTGCGACTTGTGTGATTGCGTGTGCTCCACATGTTGCGCACTTTTCACGAACCCAACAGCAAAACAGAAGTGTCTCGGATTCTGCACCACTTCCACTTTGGATCCGCTGCCGCCTGGTAATCCGAACGCATAGCGTGTCGGTTTCGGGGTAGCAAATGAAAGGCAGGCAAGAAATGACCACTTGTTTCTTAGTTCCCGTCGCTGGAATTGTGCTGGGGATGGTTGGACCCACGCAGACCGAGATTTCTGCAAGCGCATGGTTCAATGGGCATACGATTCAAATTCCCGATGAACGAGCGTACGTCGTCTTTTTCTTTTCCACAGTTCAGGGCAAGAAAGACACGAAGCGATACATTGCGCGGTTGAACAAGATGCGCAAGAATCGCGATGTCGTGGTGATTGGGTTGTCAGCCGAAGGACACAAACGTGTCGAAAAGTTCGTCAAGGAGAGCAAGATTCGGTTTTTGGTCGGAGCTGAGTCCAAAGCGTACAAGCAGTTCCATATCAAAAGGTTTCCGGCGATTGTGGTTCTCGACCCTCGCGAAAAGGATCGCGCGGGGCAGTTGCCCTTGACGTCGCTTGACGACTTGGAGGAATATGTAGACTTTCCGGATGATGATGACGTTGATCCACTCGTTTCCGGAGAGTTTTCCCAAGAGAGTTCGGTCGAAGTGCTTCAAAGCCACGCTCGACACGACAGTGACGAAATGCGCCGACAAGCGTTGCGTTACCTTCGCGTGAAAATGGATCCGGCGAAGTTCATGAAGTTCTGCGACGAGTTGCTTGAGGTTACCAGCAATTACGGAATGTTGCGTGGAAGCATCGCTTATCAGAGACACTTGGCTGATCCCTCAATCAAGGAAAAAGAGCCTTGGAGCCCGCCAAGTTCGGAAGTGCGTCGTGCGCGTCGCAAGAACCCCGAAGGTCCGGAGTGGCAGCGCGTTCGGGACTACGAAGAGGTTATAGATGATCTTTCGCAGGAACAGTGGATGGAGGACTTCTTCGAGCATCAGGCCAACCCGATGGACCCGCAGAATCTGTTGATTCGTAATGATATCGCCCACATGTTCAATGACTTATCAGACAATGGGACAGCGGAAGAGAAAGCGAACGCGCGTGAGTTGCTTATGCAGATGCTCCCCGGCGAGTCGGATGCAGGTGTTCGGCTTTATCTTGTTGGAGCGCTCTGGAGCACGGCGCGTTCTGGCGACATAGAAGTAGCTGAATTTCTTGAAAAGCAGTTGAAAACGGAACCCAATATCCGCTCCGTCCGTCCGATGATGGAAACGATCG
>JAJRUK010000169.1 GCA_024277835.1 Planctomycetota bacterium
GCTCGCCTTTTTATCCGGCGTGCTGATGGTCGCGGCGCGCGATCAAGGCAAGTCCGCAGAGCAAGGCGATCGCGATTCCCGGCGAGCAAAACTCGCGGGTTACCTCAGCGCCCGCCGTGCTGTCACGCGCGCCAGTCTCACATTCGTTGCGTCCTTCCGGGCGCTAGCGCGTTCAAAAGAAGCTTCACCGCATACGCGATTGCGTGTGAAGGAGGCGCACGCATCTCGGCGGCGACTCCATCAAGCCCTCGACGATCTAGACAAAGCCCAAGCGGAGTTAATCGTCTGGTTTCCTGAATGGCGGAGAGCGGGGGAGGGCGGTCGAAGGGTAGACGTTGCTACCCTGCGAGCGGCGGTTGAAGGAACCGACGCCGATGTTGAGACCCTGGCGAAGCGCTTGTCTAAGGCTGATCGTTCCGCCGCCGCCAGCGTGCGCGACGGTGCCAAGACGCTACAGGGAACGTCCAAATCGTTCGTAGTCAACGACCTTGCTCAGGCGCTCATAGAGGTACTGAACCGATTCCGTCGCTGAGTAGTGACCGTTCAACTGTCGCGAGTAACCCCCCTCGATTCCCCTTGGTAGAAGGGGGGACGGAAGAACACGCTCACGATAACGGAAGCACAAGCCCGTTGTCAGGGAAGAGAATGCCCGCTGCAGTTGAACGTTACATGATCTGGTGGAATCGTTACTTCTGCCAGCCCTCTCGCGGAACGCGCCGGCTTTTTGATCGTTGAAAATGATTGACGATGCGTGCAAGGCGATCGAGCGTCTTCATACCTTCGGGTGTTGTCTCCAGCCCGACGAATTGAAATCCAAGCGACGCTCGGCCATGCTCGACCGCTTCCCGGTGACGAAGAATGCCATCGACGAGTACCGCCGGTTTCCCCTGCCTCGGTGAAAACACGCACTTGTACGTCGCCTCCATCTTCAGATCGCTCACGTTTGAAACCTTCAGTCGGATACCGCCGCACGACAGATCTTCAAGCTGCCCGTGTCGAACCGTACGAGCATCCGCCGCCGACTGCGACGAATCCGACTCGCACCAGAAACGCACCGCAACCACTTGATCGCCCGGCGGTGTTGCACGCTCATAAGCGCGCCTCCGAAGCTGTTGCACCTGAGCAGGCCACGTCACTACGAAGGTCGCTTCGCCTTCACCGCATCTCGCAGACACTAACTCAGTACAGAACATGCACTTCTTATGCCCCATCCGAAACGTCCCGCCGAGCGTGTCACCTTTTTGCGGAAGATCAGTTGGCTCCATATCCTTCGTGACAAGAACGCGCACGGTGAATTCGCCAGAACTTTGACGCTCCGATGCGAAAGACGCTTTGAATGTGCGCCATCCGAGGGGGCCGTTGTGCGTCAGGACAAGATGTCGCTGCTCGCTGATCGACTCCCGAAGAATCAGGTCTTGTTGATCTCGAACCAGTGCTTCTGTCGTTGCCATATGCTGCTCCTACGATTGACTCGTTTCGCCAATACGTCATCAGGAAAAGGCTTCGATTATCTGCGTCGTTTGAGCATCGTCCGTTCGCGCTCCGCAACAAAACGGGCGATACGTTGCTGGTCCGTTCGCAGGTGGCCGCCATCCCACGAGCGAAACGCAGCGGCGAGGCGAATCGATTCACCCTCGGCCACCTCTCGCAAGTGCCGAACCGACCCAAGAAGATTGAACGTGCCCTCGACGCCGGGGAGACAAAACGTCATAAACAGTCGATCACCACGCCGGACGAGTTTCGCCGCCTGACGATCAAGAACCATCGAGAGACCGCCCGCCGAAACATCCACCATCCACCCGAGATAAACCGGACCTTCCAGTGAGCAGGCTGACGCACCGGAAGAGCAAGGCCTCGCGCTAATCACGTGGATCGGGTCGCAACCCAGGACGGAAACCCGTACGCTCGCGCGTCGCTGCGATGGGGCGACCGCTTCTGGTTTGCGAAGAGCAATGCCCGGTCCCGCCCAAGGCGTGTGGCCTGGCGCTCGCCGAAATTCGGATTCGATGGCGCTTTCGAACTCGTAACGGTTTCCCCGAATCGAGATATGAACCTTCAGCGTTTCGCCCGTGGGAATCTTGCTCCCGTTGTCAGTGTAGACCGGACGATCCGCCAGTAGTTCGCTGTCACTGAACATCAACAGCCGAACGCGCGCGACCACCAGCTCCCCGTCGGCGCGTTCAAAATGCAATTCCGCGGCCGATTCGCGCGCGCAGACCGATTCGAGAAACTGTTCCACGGGTTCAATTACGATCTGTGTATCTGTCATCATTCAATGCGCGACTGTTCGCGAAACGTCCGATCGAACTTTCCCCGCGCCGCTCCACTGCGCGCAGGCCATCGAAAGGATGTTCGGAACCCCGACGCCCGCACTTGATGCTGCTACCGAGCGCCGATAATGACCCCAAATCGCAGGTCCGCGCGTACCTCCACCCGATAACGAAACGCTTCCATTTAGGAACAAATCGGCGTTAAACGCCGCACTTTGAGCGCAAAGCGACCAGGGAAATCAAAGCGTGGGGGGAGTCTGGGTGTAACCAGAACGCGCTACGACGTAGCGAGTCGCTGATCTGCCGGTAGCGATACCGGCTGTTCGCCGTCCATCTCGTGCTCAATTGCCTCGAGGCCCTCCGCCTTCGGGCGATAGGAACCGCTGAGCGTAACCAGCAACCCAGGCACGGCGCAAACCAGAACAACGACGCGGATCGCAAGGGCCATGCACACAATCTGCGACGCACTGCCGTACGGACTAAAGAAAAACCGGTAAGCAAGCTCGACCGTACCCAACCCCTGCGGCGGACCGGGAAGTGCTTGTACGATCGTCCCCGTATAGAAGTAAGTAAAATACTCGAGCATGTTGCCCCAGTGCGCGTCCATCATCATCGCGACCGCCACTGCAAAATACGCACACAGCGCCAACGCTTGCAACACGGCTGTCAGAAAGACCGCTCCGCAAACGGCTGGGAAATGTCCGGCCAGTGTTCTCGCTGCGGCGTCCATTCGACGAAGATGGTCAATCATCGGAATCCGCGACAGCAGCGACTGCGGCAGCTTAATCATGCGAAAGAGCGGCGAAAGATAAAACGCTCCGCCCACAACGCCAAACGCCATCGGTATCAACAGGTACGGACGAAGTTGCGCAAGCTGCTCACCGCTTGGACCGAACGTAATAATCAACGTCGCGGCCAAGAGCAGCGTCGCGAGACCGATAATGCGATCCAGCACAACGGTTGTGATTGCTTCAGTCTTGCGCTTTGTATGCAGCGACGCGAAGTACGCCTTAAACGCATCGCCCCCATTGGACCCCAGCGGTGTGGCAAAGTTCAAGAAGTTCCCCGCAAATGTCAGCTTCACGCATTCCCAATACCCGACCGTGATATTCTGCGCCGCTAAGAGCCACTTAAACCGAAGCGCCTGCGGAAAAACAACGGGAAAATGAAGCGCAAGCGCAAGCAGCATGAAGCTCTTGTTGCTATCTCGCCATGCCGTCGAAATGCCAAAGGCGATTTGAAAAGCGCCATCTTCGTCGCGAGCGACTTCGTTCGCCGCGAGCGTCCGACGCTCGCCCTCCGTCGTCACAACTTCGATACTCTCCCCGACCACCCGAACTGTTCCTGCAAGCTTGCTCCCATCGGCAAGCGTCACCTCATCGTGCAGCGTCACGCCCCGAGCCACGATCCAGAGCGCACCAACGCATATCCCAATCCGGAACATGTTGAACAAGAGACGTTTCGCTTTGCTCTGCATCGTCGCCTTAGAGATAATCGTCAGTCGCACCGGCAGCGCCACCCCAGAGGCGGCGCACACGCCTTAGTTATCGGCAGTTTCGCCCGCCGACCGTGGCTCGGATCGCCCGGTCTCCCCGGCCCGCACCCACGCACGCCAGCCAATCTCAAGCCCCTCAAGCGTCAATCCGTCATACGCTCGCTCGAGGGCTGTCGCAAGGGGGTCTCCCGCCTTGAGCCTCGCAACAAACGCCCCGAACTTCTCCGCGTCCATCCCCTCCATATACGCCACAACGCTGTGGGCGGTTGGGTACTGATGCACAGAAATTGGCCCCGACGACTCAAGAAGCGACCCGATGGGCCAGTCGTACCGAACATATTGAAGAGCAAGCAGAGACGCATTCCCCCCGGCCACGCAACGATCGCCGAGCACACGCTGCGCGACCAATTCCGCGTAGCCCTCGTTCACCCAGTGCGGGATCAGTGTCGAAGAAAACAGTCGGTGGATCACCGCGTGCGTTCCTTCATGAGCCAGCGGGCTGGCGAACCGATCCCGATCGAGTGCCGAATTACCCTGTCGATAAATCGCGACATGCACGTGGCCACTTTTTTCGAGCGAGCGCGTGTATCCGACCGAGTCTTTCCCGCTGTATCCGTCGAACTTTTGTGCGAACTGCCGAAAGCGAGCCTTCTTTTGAAAGCAAAAGATCGGGCACTTGCTCAAGAAGATCGACTCAGTCGGGTCAAGGTGAAACTGCGCACAGACCGATCGATACATCGTCTCGCACAGATTGATGAGTTCCGCGTGATCCGGCTTCCGCCAGTCCGTCCAGATCAAAAAGTGATCGGTCTCAAGAAGTTGAATGTCCTTTCCGAGCGTTTCGCGAACCTTTTCGCCAAAGGTGAGA
>JAJRUK010000170.1 GCA_024277835.1 Planctomycetota bacterium
ACGAAACTCGACGAAGCGCTTGGTTTTGGCGTGATTCTTTCGTCGTTGCAAAAGGCGGGGGCCGACCTTTCGTATGTGACGACGGGTCAGGATGTCCCGCGTGATATTTCGGTGGGTGAAAGTGGAGCACTTGCAGAGTTGGTGTTAGGAGAAGGCGAATTGCAGAGGTAGTCGGAGAGGTCCGGTAGCGCTGGGCCGTAGAACCGGCTACGGGTGACGGTAAGTGATGGCGCCTGAGGCAAAAAACATGACCATCCAAGGAATACGGCAGAAATCATCGACCAACGGCGATCAAGCCGCGCGACTCCGTCAAATGGCTCGCCAGCGTTTGCGTACGGCGGAAACGATCGCCATCGTGAGCGGCAAGGGGGGCGTGGGGAAGTCGAATATCGCGGTGAATCTTTCCGTTTGTCTTGCGCAAGCGGGGACGCGCGTGACGCTTGTTGATCTGGACATGGGCCTCGCCAATTCCGATCTTCTCATGAACATTCAACCGCGATACACGCTTGCACACCTGATAAGCGGGTCGCGGACACTCGATGAGATAAAAATCACAGCCTCTGGGGGTATTCACTTTGTTCCAGGCGGATCGGGAACGGGCGGGCTTGCGAACCTGTCCGAATTCGAGCGCCGCAATTTGATCCTACAGTTAGACAAGCTTGCTTACAGTACTGATATTTTAATCTTTGATTGTGGCGCAGGGATTTCGCGTAACGTTGTGAACTTTGCGCAGGCTGCTGACACTGCCATTGTCGTCACCACACCCGAGCCACCAGCATTGACAGATGCGTATGCAATGGTGAAGTCAATTCGATGTGGACACAGTCGAGCGCGCGTTCGGTTAGCGGTGAACATGGCCGAGAATCGCGCGGAGGCGGAAGCAACGTATCAGCGCGTTGCGAGTGTCGCGCGAAAATTTTTAAATTATTCCGTTGCAAATGGTGGGTTTATGCTGCATGATACATCTGTAGAGCTTGCGGTGAGGGAGCGATGTCCTTTTGTGATTCGCTATCCCGAATCAAACGCAAGCGCCTGCATCGCTGCGATGGCTCGCACAATAGCGCGGAACGAACCGGGCCAATCAGTTCGCGGCGGTTTCTTCAGACGTGTCGCTGGACTCTTTGTTTAGGTCGCGTTTGAATCAGACGAGAGCAATGAGTGCTCTTGTGCGACTCGTACGGATATGGGTCGCGCGTCATCGGTCTGGGTGACGACCTTGGAGGGAGTCGATTTTTCGCTCACTCCATTTCGTCGCGTCGATCGGATTTGGTCTAACGAGTGACCACTAACAGGGATGTTGTCATCATGGTAGCTCGCTTCGCGGGTGCCAGCTTAGGACTCTTCGCATTCACGGTGGCCGTGATTGCTGGGATCTACGTACAGAACCCGGTGTCGGTCACTCTCTCGCGCGGAATCTTCGCGCTCTTCCTTTTCTGTGGAATTGGTTTGATCCTTGGTGCGGCTGCGCAAACAGTCGTCAATGAGCATGAGCAAAAGCGGGAATCTGAGATTCTCGACAAATACCGTAACGACGCGAAAGACTCACCGGAACCAGAGGTAGGCGAGGAGGACTCCGAATCCTCCGAAGTCTACGAAGCGCAACTAGCAGACTAAGACCTGTGGGAGGGTCTTGGACGGCGGTTGTGCCTGTGTTTTGGTCGGTGATGGATCATCTGGGTCTGCGTTGTTGTGTTCGTAGTAGCGGGTGTGCGCACGGAAGCGTAAGGAGCGGTGCAAATGCGACAGTCAAAACCAAGTCCCGATTTGAAAAAAGTTTGGATCGAATACGGCAAAACCAAGAGCCGTAAGATTCGCAATCAACTCATGGAGCAATTCCTGCCCATTGTCCGGTACAACGCCGAGCGGATCGGGGCAAAACTACCTGATGAAATTGAGACGGACGACCTGATGTCCGCCGGTGTCTTCGGACTCATGGACGCCATTGATGCGTACGACCTTGATCGCGGTGTGAAGTTTGAGACGTATTGCGCTCCGCGAATCCGCGGTGCGATTCTCGACGAGCTTCGCAGTCTCGACTGGGTGCCTCGCCTTGTGCGGCGACGTGCCAGCCAGCTTGATCGCGTTACGCGCGAGTTGGAGGCGATGCTCGGAAGATCGCCCGGCGAAACTGAGATTTACGATCGTCTGAAACTGACTCGTCCGGAAGCGGACAAGCTCATGAAAGATTCCAACGCGGTCTCGCAGGTCTCGCTTTCTCGAAAATATAGCGAAACCGATTCCAGCAAGGAAGTTTGCGAAATTGACGTCATCGAAGACAAGAGGGGCAGAGACCCGGTTCGCGAAATTCAGCGCAAGGATTTGAAAGACATCATGACGCGAGGTTTAACTCGAGCCGAGCGGTTGATTCTCATTCTCTATTATTATGAAGAGATGACGATGAAGGAGATCGGGATGACGCTCGATCTTTCGGAGAGTCGCGTCTCGCAAATGCACTCATCTATTCTCAAACGACTCAAGGAACAGCTAGGCACACGGAGCAAAGAACTCACGATCCACGAACTCGCGGTCCACGAGTAGGTCTTGTCCGGGTTGGCATTGTCGGCGGCGCGGAAGGGTTGATCTTCCCGCCGCCTGTGGAGTTGGTACGTTTTCTCTTGGCAAGCGTGACGGCATCGGCATGACGCCGTTCGCGAGGTCAGCGCGGCAGGTTCACCATGTCGGAAATCCCTTCACACATCGCCTCATCCGCAGCTGGTGCTCCGCTCCAGTCGCGGGAGGTCGCCAAGTCACTTGACGCTCGGCGAGCCGGCCAGGCCAACGCCGCCGAGCGGCAGGTGAAGTCGATCGACGATGCGGACACAACCGTCGATGCCGGCGACGAAGACAGCCAGGTTTTTAGCGATTCCGAGGGCGCTGGCAGTTTCGGGCGCGAGCTGTCGGAAGAATCGAGCGAGTCATCGCCGGATCAACCGTCCGGAGAGTCTGGAATCACTACCGACGACGACGGCACAACCCACCTCGACCTTCAGGCGTAGACCCGCCACGCCCAGCGAGTACCCTGTACACAGCAGATGAACGAACCCATGCGCTGATGCGCGCGGTTTCGCTGCATGGCGCCTTGATACTCGAAAAGGACAATCGCTTGTGAGTTGGGATCCCGATTATCGTCCGCAGTTGCGTGCCATCGAGCCTTTCGCCATTCCTCCGCGCGACGATGAGGGCGATCCCGGTGAGGTTTTGGTGGGCCTGCGTGATCCGTCCGGTCTGTCGGATGTCGTGCTGACGATGTCGCGTCCCGCGCTCGAATTGCTGGCGATGATGGATGGCCAACATTCCTGCGCAGAGATTCGGCAGGGATTTCTTCAGGCGCATGGCCAACCGATCTCGACCGACACGTTTGCGATCATGATCGGTCACCTCAAAGATGCACATTTTCTGGAGAGCGAAAAGTTCGAGGCCTTCTATCAAGAGCGCCTTGTGGAATATCGCGAGCATGGGGTTCGCGACATGCCCCACGCCGAGGCGCTCGGGCTTGGAACCGACGCCGTCCACTTTCTCGACGGTATCCTTCTTCGCAGCAAGCCTGTCACCATCGCGGGTGAGCTTCTCGGAATCGTCGCCCCGCATCTGGATTACCCGCGCGGCGAACCCTGTTACGCTGCCGCCTATGGAGCACTTCGCGGTCGAAAAGCGCCCGATCGCGTCGTGATTCTTGGTACGAATCACTTTGGCCGATCGACTTCGGTCGTCGCGACCGCCAACGATTTCAATACGCCCCTTGGCACCACGCGAACCGATACCGAGTTTCTCGCAAAACTGGAAGCCCAATGCGGAAGCCTTCGCCAGTTTGAGCTGGACCACGTTCGCGAACATTCTGTTGAATTGCAACTCGCTTTCTTGCAGCAACTCTTCGGTGCAGCCGCCTTCACAATTGTCCCCATCCTCTGCCCAGACCCCTGCGGGCAAATCTGGATCGAGAAGCAAGACGAAGACGTCATCGACCTCAAAGATTTTGCAACCGCGCTGCGCGACTTAGTCAGAGATGACCCCGCCGACACGTTGATCGTCGCCGGTGCAGACCTGAGTCATGTTGGCCAAGACTTCGGCGACGAGCGTTTGCTTGATGACGCGTTCCTCAAGGAGGTTCGAGCCCGAGACCAGCTCGCCCTCGATCAGTTGGTTGAAAACGGCGCGGACGCGCTTGTTTCGTCGGTCGGGCGCGACGACAACCCGACGCGCGTTTGCAGCGCGGGGTGTATCTCTGTGCTCGCGACCATGCTATCGGAGGCAACTCCGCAATTGCTTCAGTATCACCAGGCGGTCGATCAGGAATCGCAAACCTGCGTCACCTGCGCCGCGATTGCGTACGCCTAGCACTTATGCACCCCTCATCGCTCCATCGCAGAATCATCTCGGGCGAGGCGGGGTTGTGGGCAGCGCCACTCCGACTCGCCCTTCAAGTCGCCTCGACCGCATACTCCGTTGGTGTAAGAGTTCGCAACGATAAGCTCGACCGCGGCCAGGGTGTCATAGAAGTTTTCGCTCCTGTTATCAGTGTCGGCAACATCACCGTCGGCGGCACGGGGAAAACGCCGATGGTCATCAACTTGGTGCAGAGGTTGCAGCGCCTCAAGAGAACGCCTGCCATCATTGCCCGTGGGTACAAAGCCCAGGACGGACGCGCAGGCGACGAGGAGCTACTGATTCGACGTCGCGCTCCCGGCGCTTGCTACATCGCCAACCCCAACCGTACCGAAGGCGCGACCGAGGCGATCAGCGGAGGGTCGGATGCGATTGTTCTTGATGACGGGTTTCAACATCGCGCGCTCGCTCGCGATCTCGACATCGTATTGATCGACGCGACTTGTCCCTTCGGGTTCGATCACGTCCTGCCGCGAGGTTTACTTCGCGAACCGGTTCAAGGATTACGTCGCGCGAACGTACTTATCGTGACACGATGCGACGCCGTTGCCGAAGAGGTCGTCGCCGACATCCACGCGCGACTCGCGGAACTGGCTCCCGGTTGTCCGATCCTTTCTTGCTCACACAAACCCGTGTCGATTGCGCGGGTCGATGGCACTGATCTATCCAACGATCCGGGAGAGTTTCTTGCTGGCAAAAACGTGCTAGCCTTCTCCGGTTTAGCCCATCCGCAGGCGTTTGAGCGAACGGTCTCTTCACTGGGCGCGGCGGTGGTGGCCACGCGACGATGGCCCGACCATCATTCGTACAGCGCGGGCGAAGTCCGTTCGATGTTAGAAAACGCTAACGATATCGATCTTTGTGTTACGAGTGAGAAAGATGCAGTCAAACTGGCGGAGCTTGCGGGCGTCGATCTCGATCGAATCGTGGTCGTTCAGGTCGCAATCGACTTTGCGGGCGAGGATGGTACAATCCTCGACGCGTTGTTGGACCAGACCCTGCGTCAGAGCAAGCAACAATGACCCGCAAGTACAAACCGGTCGATCCCGCACAGATCAAAACCTATAGCGTGCAAGATCGCGCCCACAAGTCTGCGACGACCGCGGCGGCGACACTCACAGACGTCGGTGCCTCTGCCGCCGAACTACTCGATTCGATGCCCGCATTTCTAGGGGCGAACGCTTTTCGTAGTGTCGTCTCCGCTATTGCCGATGCAGTGAACGGTGATCGACCCGTTGTCCTCGCTTTCGGCGCGCATGTGATTAAGGTCGGATGCGCACCGATCGTTATCGACCTGATCAAACGCGGCATCGTCAAGGCCATCGCGTGCAACGGCGCGTGCGCTATTCACGATGCCGAACTCGCCATGTTCGGCGAAACCAGTGAAGAGGTCGCAGACACCATTCGCGACGGATCGTTCGGGATGGTCGCCGAGACCATGGCCTTCTTTGATGAAGTCGTGGCGGTCGCGTCGCGTGACGGTTGCGGACTGGGGGCTGCGACTGGAAAGGTGCTTGCCGATCGCGAAGCGCCGAATTCCAATCAGAGTATCTTTGTCGCCGCGCGCGAGGCGGGCATTCCCGCAACCATTCACGTCGCCGTCGGGACCGATACGGTCCACGTGTCGCAGGGTCTGGACGCCGCGAAGCTTGGCACTGCCACGATGCATGATTTCAGATTGATTTGCGACGTCGTGTCGGACCTTGGTGCATCCAAGACGAGCGGTGGGGCGGGCGGGGTTGTCGGTGGTGTGTGGTTAAACATCGGGTCAGCCGTTCTTCTTCCGGAGGTCTTTTTGAAGGCGGTTTCCGTCGCTCGCAATCTTGGTGCCAACCTCGACGCGATGACGACCGCCAATTTCGACATGATTCGTCATTATCGACCGCATCAAAACGTTGTGACCAGGCCCGTGCGCGCGGGTCGCGGATTCGAAGTCATCGGACATCACGAAATGCTCCTGCCGCTCCTTCGCCACGCGGTGATCGAGCGACTCGGCGCGACGGCGTAACCTTATGAAGCGACAAGCCGTTTTTCTCGACCGCGATGGCACGATTATTGAGGACTCGGGCTACGTCGCCGATCCGGCGAAAGTCCGATTGCTCCCCGGTGCCGCGCAGGCGATTCGCCGCGTCAACGACGCGGGTTTTTTCGCCGTCATTGTTTCGAACCAATCCGGGATCGCGCGAGGGATTTTTTCCGAGGATGCCCTCGCCAAAGTTCATTCTCGCGTTGAGAGTCTTTTAACGAAGCAGGATGCACGAATCGACGCAGCTTACTATTGCCCTTTTCTTGAGGGACCGGACGCCAAAGACGCACATTATCGAAAACCCAGCGACCTGCGAAAACCCAAACCCGGCATGCTTCTCCAAGCAGCCTCCGAACATGATATCGACCTTGCCCATTCATGGATGATCGGCGACGCAGCCCGCGATGTCGAGGCTGGCGCTCGCGCCGGTTGTCGCACGGTCCTTCTCAACGGCGGTTCGGAAAGTGCGTCGGTGGGCATTGCTTCCGAGGCGCTCGTCGCCGTGGATCTTCCGGCTGCGATTGATCTGGTCCTCGGTGAAGAAGCTCGTGCGAGTGATAATAGTAGCGAGCAACAGGAGCCTGTCATGACGAGAAAAGCTCCGGCGGTCTCCGATCATCAGGACGAATCAACGCAGTTGCTTCGGGATATCCGCGATCAACTCGACCGTGCTAACCGTCGCGACCGGCAGCACGATTTTTCGATCCTCAGATTGTTTGGGTCGTTGCTCCAGATGTTTGCGATCGTGGCTGCGCTCTGGGGGATGCTTGCCCTCACCGGCGAGCAGGGCGACAAAGCCACTCCGCGATTGGTCCTCGCATGTTTTTTTCAGATCGCGTCGCTGAGTGCTTTCGCGTTCGACAGATTCAGATAATCCAGTCTCAAAGAACATCTTCGTGCGATCGTAGCATGACAGAAGACAACGCCGACAGTCAAGCCCGCCGCGCGTTTTTCAGAAGCGCCGCCGACAAATTGA
>JAJRUK010000171.1 GCA_024277835.1 Planctomycetota bacterium
CCGCCCGTCATCAACCCGGTCCCCACGCGCACCATCTTCGTCGTCATGCGACCCGAAACGCAGCGAAGCCCATTCCAACAGCAACAATCAGAACCATTCAGCGACGCCCATCGCGAGAAACTCGTCAAGCTCATCGGCGATAGTGGCCGCGCCATGTTCATCGCTGGCTGGTCACCGCTGTTTCAAGCACTCCCCGCCTCTTACGAATACGGCGACTACCTCAAAGACACATGGGGAATCGATGTCAACTACCACGCGTTACTTATCCAGGCAGCAAACCGCGCTCCGGGCGAGTACGTCATCCCGCAAGGATTCTTCAACATCGGCGGACTCAGCGTCGGCGACCACCCGATCGTCGATAGCCCCCGGGCAAGACAACTCGTCTTCCCATTCTGTGCCCCCCTTGAGTTCAGCAAACAAGCGCCCGATGGCGTCGAGCAAACAACCCTCGTCACCGCTCCCGCCAGAGATGGACTATGGGGAATCAGTCGTTTCGAAAAATACAGGGAGCAATACCAGGCCCGCGACTACGTCGTCAAAGAACAGAACGACCTCGTAGGCCCGTTCACACTCGCCGTCGCAGCAACCAAAGGCGACGCCAAGGTCGTCGTCATCTCCTCACGAGACTTCGCCACCGACCAGGTCGCCTTTGCTAGAGAGATGGCCATGACTCCCAACGGCGTCACCATCCGCTCGCGAAACCCCGGCAACATTGGCCTCTTCATCAACACGCTGCACTGGCTAAACGACAACACCGAATTCATGAACGTCGGACAACCCATCGATTCCGCCGTCCTCGCCATCCCAAGCGAAACAACCGTCAAAACCGTACAAGCGATCACCATCGGCGCATGGCCCGCCCTCGCGATGTTCCTCGGCGGCGTCGTTTGGTGGATCAGACGAAGGTAACAAGACCCAATGAACAGCAACACAACAATCGCCCTCGCACTCGTTTGCGCCGCACTCGCCGCCGGATTCTTCTTCATCCGAGGAAAACAATCCGCCCAATCGGAAGAAGTGTTCAACCTTCCGACCAGCCCGACACAGCTAACGACGCACGACCTCCTCGACGAAGAAGCCAGACTCGCAGACCCCGTCCGCATCGAAATTAAGCGCGAAGGCAAAGACACCCTCATCTTCGAAAAAGACAAGACCGCAACCGTCGGACCAGCCGTTTGGAACATGACCGCACCCGTCAAAATGAAAGTCCGCGCTCACGAAGCCCAAGCTTTTGGCACAAACATCGACAACCTCACGTACGAAATCAGCTATCGATCTGGAGAGACAGACGCCGTTTCAGAAAGTGACGCAGGCCTCGCACCGCCCGCCGGAACCATCACCGTCGAAGACACCGCCGGCAAGACAGTTACCGTCGAGGTTGGCAAACAAATCTCAAAAACCCAGCGATACGTTCGACTTGCCGACGACGACCGCATCTGCGTCGGCAACATCGACCTCTTCAAGTCTCTCAAGAGCAACATCGTCGACTACCGCGACCCTGCCCTCTGGAATTTCTCCCCCACAAACGTCACCAAGATCGAAGTCACCGACCGATCCGCCAAAGGCGAACCCGTCAACTACGTCTTCGTCAAAGATGGCGACAAGTGGATCATCACAGCCCCCGTCAGCGCACCCGCAACTGAAAAAGTAAACCAGATGGTCGCCGCCATCAGTCGCCTGCGAGCAACAAAGTGGGAAGCAGATGCCAAAAATAGCCTCGCCGCCTATGGCCTCGCCACAGCAGCAATCACCATCAAAGTAACCGTCGAAAAGAAAGTCCCCGTCGAACAGGAGGATGACTCAGATAGCGAAACCGGCGACGACGACAAAGACAAACCGACCGAGATGAAAACCCAAACGCAGACGTACATCCTGCACGTCTCAAACCGATCCCCCATCGGCGAAGACACCAAAACCTACATGCGCGTCGGCGACGAAACAATGGTCGCAACGCTCATGAAAACAACAGCGGATAAGCTCAAACCCGTCATGGCAGAGTGGCGAGACATGCGACTCACCGCCGCCAACATCGACATCGCATCACGCATCGCGATCAACATCGACGGCGAGAGCGCCGCCTTTACCAAAGGCGACAAGGGCTGGTCCTTTGAAAGCGACGGCGGCAACGTCGAACCGTCCCAGCTCACAAAACTCCTGGCCGCAATCAAATCACTCAACGCCGTCGTCTTCGTCGAAACATCCGGCGACGACCTGGCCAACTTCGGACTTGAGCCGCCGCGCGCAACAATCGCAGTCACCCTGCCAAGCTTGGAAACCCCACTCCGCCTCACAATCGGAAACTACACCGACCCCAAGACCAAACGCCTCGTCTACGTACAAAAAAACAGCGAACCATCCATCGCCAAAGTACGCACCAAAGACCTCGACGCGATTCTCAGCAAGCCGCTACTCTACCGCGATCGCAAAATCCTCTCCCTCGACGCAAGCGCAGTGACCGCAATCCAAATAACGCAGAACGAAACCGTCGGCGAATCCAACCTGGCCACAACCTTCGAGCGAATCGGCGACAAATGGCAAATGACCGACCCGGTTAGCGCCGAGGCAAACACCGCCAAGCTCAACGAACTCGCCACCGCCTTTACACACTTCAAAGCAAACGCGGTTGTAGCTGACGGCGGCGAGGCCTCCGCCTTCGGACTCCACGCCCCCAAACTTAGCTTCATCATCTCATCAAAGAAAAATGATTCAGACGAAACCAAGACTAAAACCGTTACGTTCGTCGCCACCCAGCACGACGGAAAGCATTACCTCAAACGCGACGACCGCTCCGCGATTTACGAGCTTAGCCCCGCCGAATACAACCGCCTCTCCGCAGAATTCCGCTCCACAAAGCTTTGCTCAGCCAACGAAGACGACGTAACCGCCTTCACAATCACTCAGGACATCGACGAAAACGGTTTCACTCTCTCAAACGGCAAATGGACCTACCAGACCGAACCCGACCTCCCCCTCAATCAGCAAAAAATCAAGACCTTGCTCAAACAGATCCTCGACTTCCGAGCCAACCGCTTCGTCCAGCACACAACTGCAAACCTGCCCAAGTACGGCCTGGATGCTCCGGCAAGGAAATTCACACTCGCCCTCACCGACGGCAGCACCTGGACGCTCGACGTGTCATCCAAAACCGGCACCATCTCCGGTGGGAAAGCGCTATTCGCCACAACCCCCAATCAACCGGGCGTCTTTCTCATCGCAGAATCCGCCCTCACACCCTTGAAGATCAACCTGGACGACCTCGAATCACGATAGGTAGCCCCAGTGCTGGACTTCGGCATGCTAATCGGAACGTAATCTGATAGATTCGCGAATTTTCAGACCTTAGACGCCCAAATATAAACGTTACCTTAATTTTACGGAAATGTTTCGCTCATTGCTGGAATCTTGTCCAGTGATACAGTACAATTAACATGCAGGCATAGAGGTTCCAGTTGGAATCGAACGCTGCCGCATCGCCGCCAGGCCGCAGTGCCTTGGCCAAGACAGATCGAGATAAGAGTACGCAAGCTGCCGCAGGACAATCCTGCGACACTTTGAAAACCACGAGCCGCCGAGCGACCCCACATCGGCACTCAAAGCAAGCATCAACACAGCGAGGAACGTCATGGCAGTACGACATCACATCAAGGTATTGGTAATCGACGACGACCCATCCATCTGCAAAACAGTTGGCACGCTTCTCGAAGATCATGGCTACAACCCAAGAACCTACACCGACCCCGCTGAAGCACTCGCCGTCGCCGCGGAGGAATCTTTCCAGGTCGCCCTCATCGACCTGCGAATGCCCTCGATGGACGGCGTCGAAGTTGTCGAAAAGCTCAAACAACTCGACGAACGCACCAGTTGCATCGTTATGACCGCCTACCCCGACCTCGACAGTGCCACTGAGACCATGCGCCAAGGTTCCTGCGACTACCTCGCCAAGCCCTTCAAGCAGGAAGAACTCGTCGAGTCCATCGACCGCGCCTGCCTGAAAATGGGTATCATCTACACAAACGAGGGCGAGCTAAACCGCCTCATCGGACAGCGCATCCGAAGTCACCGCCTCGCCCAGAACTTAACGCTCCGCCAGCTCTCCGACCGCACCGACCTGACAACATCGCAGCTCTCCCAGGTCGAGCTAGGCAAAAACGCCGCCTCCATCTGGGCCTTGGCCCGCATCAGCAACGCCCTGGGCTTACAGGTCTCAGAACTGTTAATGGGACTGTAGAGCAAGACAACGCTCACCTGAGCCACGTAGGGTCCGCTGTGCGGACCACTTACCGCCGTGCGACCCGACCCCCTAGAACGCCTCCAACGCCCGCCGCCGAAACCCAAACTTCGCACCGATCACAAGGAGAAGCGCAAGAACAACCAACCCCCACGTCGAAACGGTTGGAATCGCAATGAACTCCCGGGTGCCATGGCCAAGCGCAGCGCCGCCGTACTGCCGCAAGAAACGAAAAAACGCCCCCTCCACCCGCTACGGGCAAAGGGGGCGTTCATCAATCGAAAATCAACCGTCAACTACATCGGACCGCCATCATCGCCGCCCGCGCCCATCAGCGGCTTAATCGCCGCCAGCGGAACGTGCAGGTCAAGGCGCGCCTCACCGCTAAGCGAAATCGAAAGACCGATCGGAGGACCAGCCACCGGCGCAGCGCTCGCCCCCCCGCCGCTCATCATCGCAACCATGCACATTATCCCCGCCGGGTTAAAAGCCATAACAATGTTCTTCCTCGCCGGAAGATGCTTCATCATACCCGCAATCCCCGTGTCAATCGCCCCACCGAACGGGGCGTTGAAATACTTGTTCGCCGATCCATCCGGACCAACACAAAAACGCA
>JAJRUK010000172.1 GCA_024277835.1 Planctomycetota bacterium
AAATCCGCCTCAATTCAGACCTCTCAACCCTGAAACCTCACCAGAAACCCCTATCTCCGCGGATACCAGAGGCACACTCGATCATCTCCGACGACTTCGTAAGTGCCCTCAGATATTCTGAGGTTGGTCCCCTCGCCCTCGCCGCCACATATTGACGCCCCGGCCAGATTCGCCAAAACGGGGGGCCTGATGACGAAAAAAATCCTCCCACAACCCGGTGAGTCCTGCACATGCCGATTCCGAGTCCGCTATGCAGAGTGCGACGCCCAGGGATATCTCCACCACGCCAAATACTGGGAATATTTCGAGCACGCCCGAACCGAGCTGCTGCGGAACAAAGGATTCCGCTACCGAGACCTCGAAGCAGCCGGGACGATGTTCGTCGTTTACAAAGCGGCGGTGAAGTACATCCTGCCCATCAAATACGACGACCTCGTCGATGTGACCGTAACCGTCGCCCGAATCACCCGAACCCGCGTGGACCACACTTACATCATAGAGCGGGACGGCACCAAAACGTGCGAAGCTACCTCAACCCTCGCTTGCGTGGGCAAAGACGGCAAACCAACCCTCATGCCGGAAGAATTGTGGGCACAATCGGACGGGTAGGGGACGACAGCTGCGCGATTCGATTCAACCGCCTGCTAATCCTGATCTACGAGTCCTCGGATCAAATCGGCGAGGGGGCCTATCTTCACTTCGATGATATTCCATACCGTTTCGGGCATCAGGCTGTCATACCCATGAACTAAGACATGGCGGAACCCGATGATGCTCGCTTTTTCGGGGATCGATCCGGCTTGCGCGTTCCGGGTGGATGCGGTCAAGTTGCAGCAACGCCTCACCGACTATTTGTAATTCACGTTCGATCGCAGAGCGAAAGGCTCGATCACTCCGATAATCTTCAACCGTGCGCCCCTTCGTGAACCCCAGCAGAAACTCGCACGCGCCGAGCATGTCGAACAGATATTTTTCGGGATCATGCGACATAGATCTGCTTTCGAGTTTCGTTCGCTCGCTTGATGAAATATGGGTTCTTCATCGCGCCCACTTCGACGAGGTCAACGCGGCGACCAAAAAGGTCTTCCAGCGCGAATCGAAAGGAGAAATAAGTATCGAAACGATGGGGGTTCACGCACGCATCGAAATCCACTAGGAAGTCGAGGTCGCTTAGAGATTCGTCGAACTCATCGGTCGTGGCGGATCCGAAGATTTCCAGGCACTTCACATGGTGCGATCGACACAGGTCGAACAGTGCATCCCGGTGTTTTTCGATCGCAGCGACCATCGTAGAGCGTCTCCGCTTTAAGTTTCGCACCATCGAGACCCAGAGTCAAACGGTTGATCGAGGAGACAGAGAGGAAGGGCGAGGTGCCTAAACCTCAGAAAACGCGACCGGTGCGGTCTGTCGAAGTGTGGCGTCGAGTAAACCTCGCTCCATCTGCGATTGCAAACGAAGCATCCGACGGAATCGATCCGATCGCCAAACCCCTGGCGTCAAGCCATTCGTCTGAAATGCGTCTCGCAACTGGCGAATTCCCTGCTCCAGCGTCCATCGCATCGAGAGCTTCGGGAGCGCCTCGGCGAGCTTCGTGCCGTCCACGCGATAGCTTCGCTTGTCGAAAACGTCGGTCGGCTTTGATCGTACACACCCCGAGACGTTGTCCACGACAGCGTCCGCCACATCGACGATGCGATAATTCTCATCTGACCTGACCACGTTAAACGTCTGACCGGAGACAGCCTCATCCGAGGCGGTCAAAACGGCTGCGTAAGCGCGGGCGACGTCCTCGACATGAACCAACGGCCGCCAGGCTCGACCCTCGGTTCGCATATCGATCCGATCCCGAGCAACCGCCGAGCCAACGAAATCATTCACAACCGTATCCAGACGCATCCGCGGCGAAACCCCGTAAACCGTGCCATTCCGCAGGCAAACAGGGGACAACCCGGAAGACGTCAGCCCCGAGAGGGCCTTCTCGCACGCCAGCTTCGTCTTTGCGTACGTCGTAATTGGTCGGGGTGTGGTTTCCTCGGTGACGGGGTCGTCACCGTCGCGTCCGTAGACCGCACACGTCGAGGCAAACACGAATCGCGGCACCTGAGCTTGGACACAACATTCCGCAAGTCGCATCGTCGCGTGAAAATTCACGTCCTCGATCAAATGGGGATCAATCTGACCTTCGTCGTCTTCGGGAAGGGCGGCGAGATGCACCACGGCATCGAAGGAGAGCAAATCGGCAAACTCAATCTCGCGGAGGTCGATGTCGAAGGAGGGGAGGTCGTCCGTGACACGTCCAAAGTCGCAGTGGCCATAGAGGTCGCAGTCGAGTCCGACGACTTCGTAGCGGGAATGTTTCAATACGCTGGCAACCACCGCGCCGATGTAGCCACGATGACCAGTTACAAGTACGCGCATCCGTTAAGCTCTCCCGATCGCCTGCGTCCTTGCCGGCGACGTGCGCATTGCGTTTTTCGCAATCGCGATAAGGAGCGTATCGGCGCTCGGTGCGCGCTGGCTTGACGGCGAGAATTGCGCTTTAGAAGAGCGAGAAAACGTGAATCCAACGTCTCAACCCTGCTACGCCGAATTCAACAAATACGACACAGGATTATGACAGCGTAGTGTCCGAATGATTTTCGCGCTGTGCAAAAAATAGCGCGATCCCGGCTGCGATCCAACCGACGACGAACCCGATGGCGGTGTTGGTTGCAAAACAAGCAGCCGCAGTGATGAGCATCGCGAAAAAGTCGCCCCGGCGGTTTTGATCGCGACATACCATCGCCAACTCAAGACCACTAAACGCGAGCAAAACGCCCAAAACCGACTGCGGATACGCCTGCAACCATACAACAAGCGACCCGCCAAGCGCCGCCGCAAGCACACACTTCACCGCTCCCAAGAAAACGACGCTTCCGCCCGTTCGCGCACCGAACCGATACTGCGCAGCCAGGCCACCCGCCCCGTGACACATGGGCATCGCCCCGAGCGGACAGGTTATCAGGTTCATTAGTGCAACCGACGTTGCGACCCGCCTTGGCGACGCTGATTGCTTTGGGAATAAGTCACAGGAGAGCGCACACACGGCGATTACAGAGTTCAGCGTCGTGAGCGGAAGCTGCGGAACCGCCCCTCGCCAAAGTCCCTCCACCCAGTCGTGTCCGCTTGTCAGGTCCGGCAATGACCATGAAAATCCCAGCTTCGTCGCCCCGATCAGCTCCGGTCGATCGAGCAGAAGCGCGACCAGCCCGATCGAGAAAATAATCAGCGCCCCCGGGAACCGTTTGGAAAAGTACACCGCAACTACGAGAAGCGAACACAAGACGCCCAGCCCAATACTGTCGAGTCCAATCCACACCCCCGTCCCCGAAATCAATCCGCCCCCCTTGATGACCAGCTTGAGTCCCAGGGCAAGCTGCAACCCGCGCACCACGCTCTTGGGAACCGCCCGAGTCAGCCAATCAATCAACCCCGACAAGCTCAGCAGCAAAACGGCAAACCCCGTCGCGATCCCGGCGGCGAGGATTTGTGCTTCGTTGAGTCCTTCGGCGATCGCCACGGCTGCGATCGCTTTCATGGGCTGCACTGGCATGGGAATGCGAAACAGCAGCCCGCTCGCGATATTCATCACGCCGGTGAAAAAAAGCGCCGGTGCCAGTTGAAGCCCGCACTTATTCACCATTCCGACGAGCAGGGGGATAAACGTCCCCAGATCGCCTAGCGCCCCGGCGATTTCGTTACGATCGAATCGAAGCCGCGTCTTGTTGGTGCTCGGTTCCGCCATCCGTCAGTTCGTTCGGATATCACGACGGGAAAACACGACCAAACTTACC
>JAJRUK010000173.1 GCA_024277835.1 Planctomycetota bacterium
CAGCATCGTTGGGCTGGATCGTCCGAGGGTTATGGCGAATGTCTGCTAGGAAAAAAATATATTTCGTCCACCGCTGGGTTGCACTGATTGTTGGGCTACAGCTTTTCGTCTGGAGCGTGAGCGGTTTCATTTTTTCCATGTTAAACATTGACGATGTGCATGGCGATTGGGACAGGACCAAGTTACCACCTGCTTCGCTCGCGATCGCAGACGTTACGACGACACCAGCGCAGGCGATTGACGCGATTGTCAAAGACGGAGTAGACGCGGGAGAGATTGTTAGCGTTGATCTGCGTCAGCGGATCGGAGTGCAAGTGTATGTCGTGAGTTTCGCCGGAAAATCCGCGCGGAGGGTCGTCGATGCGCGCACCGGGTTGATCGTCCCCTTCATCTCAGAGAAGGTTGCACAGACGATCGCTCTGAACGATTTCAAGCACGACGCGGAGGTTGCGTCGGTCGAACTTCTTGAAGGCAAACCGCCGGGCGAGTTTCGCGGAGGTCCGATGCCCGTCTACCGCGTCATTCTTGACCACGAAAAGCACACGCACATCTACATCTCGCCGACGACGGGCGATATTCTCAAACGGCGAAATGAGAAGTGGCGATGGTTCGATTTTTTCTGGATGCTTCACATTATGGATTACAAGGAGCGGGATAATATCAACCATTGGCTGTTGATCGGGGCGAGTGCGCTTGCGATCGTGACATCGGCCACGGGACTTGCGCTCTGGTGGTATCGGATTCCGTGGAGGAAGCGGCGGGGGCGTGTGTCAATGTAGTGCGAAAGTGTAGTGCCGTTCATGAGTCCGCGCGGGCTAAAGCCACGCGGTTCAGGGGGGATTCACGTTGCTCTATCGAACCGAAGGGGCGCTGATGAAACGACGCTACACGATCCCTTGCGGGCGGAAGATTTTTTCTTTGTGGGGGTTGGCGCGAGCACTTCCTGTGCGAAGCAGTGTCGGGAGGGCATCTTCCTGGGCGAGCTTCGACATTTTTCGTTGCTTCTGCACGCGGCGTTTCGCGGCATTGACATATTCCGCAGCTTCAAAGTAAAGCCAAGGCGGTCGTCGATCGACAAGGAGCGAAGTCTTTCGCCCGGCGATAAGGATCACGTCTTGACGCAAACTACCCGGACACGAGCGCAGTGCAAAGAGACCGGCTGCGACAAACCGCTTTAGAATCTCGCGGCGAAATCCGCGACGCTTTGATCCGAACGTCGTAATTTCGAGCGGAGTCATGCCAGCCGCTTTATAGAGTTTCCCAACCTCATCGGGCGTGTATTCGCGGTTGTGGCGGTTGGAGTCCATCCCGTTGTACGGCGTCCATCCCAGTGGCTGCTCTGCGAGGAGGATTTTGACGACGTTGCTGTAACGTATCGCGTTCGGTGTTGAAAGAACAAAGACCCCGCCCGGTTTCAAGACGCGATTGATCTCCGCCATCATAGCCATCGGGTCGATCGCGAGGTGTTCGAGCACTTCGAGGCATGTGATGACGTCGAACGCGTCGTCGGGATAGGGGAACGGGTCGCACTCGACATCAAAGACCGACATGGACACATGCGGAGGAACCGATGTATTCGTGCTCAGGCGCGGATCGACCATGCCAGATTCGGGATAGGCTGTGTTGAGAACCAGACGCTGATAGCCAAGCAGCTTTGTAAAAAAAGGAAACCACGGTCGCGAGCTACCCAGATCGAGAAGCGTCGCATCTGGATGGGTGGCTGCGGGGATTCGCCGGAGGGTTTCGCGGTAGCGCATGCGCTCGATCTGCCAGAGCTGATCGAGGTCGGCGGGGAATCCGTCCGTATCGACCGTCATCAACAGCTCGTAGAGTTCGTCGTCGCTCAGCCTGTCCACCGGGTGCGTCATGCAGTCCTCCTGCTCACTTATCGGTCGGAAACCGGCGGAATTGAAGGTAGGGCCTATAAAGGGTTCTGAGAGGGGTTGTCTGGAGGTGTTCGCGGTGATCGTGCACGATGGGACGCACAAGAAATCGGCGACCGTCCCATTCCCGGAGGGGGGAGGTTGTAGCGATAGGTGCAGTTCGGCGACCGTTGCTCCGCGCGGGCTAAAGCCGCGCGGCTCAGGGGGCGGTCGGCCCAAGACCGCAAACGTTGGCGGTTTCTACACTTGCCGGAGGTCGTGGCCTAGTTTTTCGCGTTTGGTTTTGAGGTAGTGGTGGTTGTGCTCGTTGGGGGTAATTTCGAGTGGAACCTGTTCGCTGATGGTGATGCCGTAGACCTCAAGGCGATTGACCTTCTTGGGGTTGTTGGTCAGGATGCGCAGGTTACGCAGGCCCAGGTCGCGAGCGATGTGAGCGCCGACGCCGTAATCCCGCCGATCAACCGGTAGTCCGAGTTTTTCATTGGCTTCCACCGTGTCGAGTCCTTCGTCCTGCAACTTGTACGCGCGGAGTTTGTTGTGCAGGCCAATCCCGCGACCCTCTTGGCGCAGGTAGATGAGCGCACCTTTGCCCTCCGCCTGAATGCGCTGCATCGCGGTGTTGAGCTGTTGTCCGCAGTCGCAGCGGGCCGAGTTGAACACGTGGCCTGTCATGCACTCGGACTCAACGCGGACGAGCACCGGGTCGTGATGTTCGACTGGTTTGCCGTCGGCGTTTCGCTCGCCGACTCCCCCGCACGTCAGCGCGAGGTGAGGTTCTCGGGAGATGGGGCAGTGATACTCGGTTAAGAGGAATTCGCCATGTTTGGTGGGGAGTTTGGTCGTTACTCCGCGTGTGACGAACGGCTCTCTTTTCATGCGGTATTCGATAATGTCGGCGACGGTGTATATGCCGAGGTTGTGCTGCTTG
Source organism: Planctomycetota bacterium (assembly GCA_024277835.1). Classification (GTDB taxonomy): domain Bacteria; phylum Planctomycetota; class Phycisphaerae; order UBA1845; family UBA1845; genus JAJRUK01. The sequence continues at coordinate 2,812 of JAJRUK010000173.1, forward strand.
GCGATTTTGGTCAGGTCGGGAACGCGGGCCATGGTTCCGTCTTCGTTCATGATCTCGATAATGACGGCGGCGGGTTGCATACCCGCAAGACGACACAGATCGACCGAACCCTCTGTTTGACCGGCGCGAACAAGGACGCCGCCATCGCGGGCCATCAAGGGGTTGATATGTCCGGGACGACTGAGGTCCGTGGGTTTTGTGTCGGCGGCGCAGGCGACCTCGATCGTGCGTGCGCGATCGGTAGACGAAACACCCGTTGATACGCCAAAGCGACTGTGCGCGTCGATCGTGACCGTAAACGCCGTTCCGAATTGGGTCGTGTTCTCGGAAGTTTGCAGCGAAATGTTGAGGGCTTCGCATCGCTCTCGCGTCATTGGCAGACAGAGCACGCCTCGGCCAACGGTAAGCATGAAGTTGATCGCCTCGGGGGGGACCTTGGAGGCTGCCATGACGAGGTCGCCCTCGTTTTCGCGACATTCGTCGTCAACGAGGATGATCATCTTCCCGGCACGGAGGTCTTCAAACGCTGTTTCTATGGGGGAGAACGGTGTGTCAGTCATTGTTGTCTTTCTGCTTTTGTTCCATGTGGATGCGTGCGGCGAACTGATTTCCGATCCGCATATAGTCTGCAACTGCCGCGATGGCGAGCGCACTGGCGACCCACCAAAGCAGGGGCCACGCTTTCGCCGCACCTGCGGGCAAATCTGGCGCCACCAAGGCAAATGCGACAAGCACAGATTGTACCAGCGTACAGCCCTTCCCCCAAATCCTCGGTTCGACAAAAAATCGAGACGTGGTTGCATAGACCAGTCCGAATCCGATTACGGTGAGGATATCTTTGCCGATGGCGATCACCGCGACCCACGCCGGAAGGCGGAAACCCGCGATGGCGGTGTCTGGAAGGGCGAGCAGGACCATCGAGCAGGTGATGAGGAGCTTGTCGCCGACGGGGTCGAGGAACCGCCCTAGCGGAGTTGCCTCGTCGAGCTTTCTAGCGAGGTACCCGTCCAGCACGTCGCTGAATGCCATCACTGCGAAAAGCGCGATCGCCAGATACCGCCAGTTGTCACCCGGTTCGTTGACGTTGAGCAGGCAAATGACAAAGAAAGGCACCAGGGCGATACGTGCGATCGTTATTCGATTGGGCCAGTTTAACCACGGCATGGGAGGTAATTCAAAATAGCGAATGAACAATGAAGAACGTCGGCGCGCAGTTCGCTGCGTCGCACGCCTTGGGCGACAGTGCGCCTACTGAGACCCAAGTGCGGTCGTCGCGGGCGTTGTCGTTGTTGCTTGGGATTCATGATTGGGTTCGGTGTTGTCCGCGAAGTGGATTATCGCTTCGTAGCCGCTCGGGTTTTCGAGGACGCGGTAGCTTCCGTCTGGCGTCACG
>JAJRUK010000174.1 GCA_024277835.1 Planctomycetota bacterium
AGTGCCCGCCCTACGTTTCGATAAGGGAAGTTGTAATCGGCGGGGCGCGGGGTTGAGATGGGTTGCAGGCGATATGTGAATGGATCGGACGCGTTTGAGGTTCGACAACGCGCGGTCGATCCCCGGATGAGGATGGCGGATGCGTTCCCGAAGAAAGTGTGCGTACCCGATCGAAAACCGAGACCAAGATGGCGTTGATGTACGCCACGACAAAGGCGACAAGAACATAGCCGAACGCGCTGCCCAGGGTTTGTGCGAGCAAGCCCTGCTCTAGCGTGGCACCCAGCAACCCCAACCGAAGTCCGACCGGATCGAGCGCGACTTCGACGCCCATCCACGCAACGCCAAGAACCAGCGGACTAAAGCCGATCCAACGTGTCAGTATCGCCCCGCCGCCCGCGTACGCACCCGGAACAACGGTCAGCAATATCAACGCGGCCCACGGAGACGCCAGCGTTGGTCCCAGACCACCGCGACAGGCTATCCACAAACACACTCCCCAGATCGCTCCACACGAAGCGGCTCGCGATGGGGTTCTACGGAGGACAAAAAGCAGCAGCGGAACTAGAGCGACTAGGATCAAGCCCTGAAGCTGGGATGAACCGATAGCGAGCGCGACCGACGCCGCGCTCACAGCGATGGACAGCAAATCGAACGCGAGACCGCGGGCGACCCCTCTTGTTGATATGGTCAAGTAATACCTGGATACCACCGAGACGCACCCCATGTTGCGCTAGCTGCCACTCGACTAAAGGACGGCTGACGACAATAACTCCGACGATGGGGAGACTTGTTCAAGAGAAAAGCTCAAGCGCGTTGTCCCGCGCGCTTCCGCTCCACTCGTTACGTCGCTGCGAGAAAGTCGCACGCACAGCGTCGCATTTGGCAGTCTGTTCGACCTTGGCCACTGTCAAATGCGACCCGCCGAACACTGATGGTTACCCTAGCGGAATCCGACCCAAGGAAACAAGTCGCCTGTTGGTCGTAGCCTAATAAGGCGAACGCTGACGGATCGACTCAGCTCGCTTGGAGCCTGGGGAAGGCTCACGGGACTATGGGTTGTGGCTTACGGCGCGCGTCACGGAGATGATTCGGAGAGCGAGTTCGGCGACGCTTGTGACGTTTAGCTTGCGGTAGATACGCCCAACATGCGTGTGAACGGTATGTGTCGAGATTTCCAGGAGCATCGCAATTTCTGTCTCACGAAAACTCCGCATGAGCTGGCGAATAATCTGCACTTCGCGAGGAGAAAGCTTGAACCACTCGCGTAGCGCCTTGCGATCCTCGTGAGATAACTCCACAATCGGGCGCTCACGCAAGAGCGAGATGACGCTGCGTTTGTCCGTGATTACACAAGGCATCGGAGACCTCTCGTTCGCATAGCGAAATGCAGCCGAAGCAGTTCGCGGATACGTCAAAGCGACACCGCAATGAGAAACTTCTTCCTTGACGGTCGCCAACCGTCGCCGAAATCCTTCCCATTGCTCCCTCAAGAACGGAGAGATGCACGAACCACCGCCAGTAGTGTTTGTCTGCCCCAACGCACCCGTACCGGCACGATTGCTATCATAGCTGACTTTCGAGTATCATTGCAAGAGAAAAATAAGAATTTCGCACTCGCCGCGGCGTGTGTCGGGTTCGGGCGACCTCCCTCCTTTGCCAGCGTATGCGCTATTACACTGGCGACGGTCAAACTAGGGTAGGCAGCGCCCGTCGTGAGTGCCATCAATAGTGTGGCACTGCGAAGATGGCCGATACATTTGAAAGCCCGCCGGGTTCGCGTGGCGGCGATTTCCAGCCGTGCTTTCACCGGTTGGATTCCGACGTGGAGTCTGGGGTCTATTGCTACAAGTTTTTCACCGGAAGGCGCGAGTCGTTGCTCGGCGACCTGACGATGGGGTAAGAAACCTTGAGAGTTTTGAAACCGGGGGTCACGGTTGATGCGTTTTTCGCTGAGGTCGGCGGCGCGTCGTCTCGTGCGCTGATCCTGGACTACGACGGCACAATCGCGCCGTTTCATGAGAAGCGCGACGAAGCGATGCCACACCCTTCGGTCCTGTCCGCGCTGAATACGATTCTTGGTCGTACTCATTCCCGCGTCTCGATCGTCTCCGGGCGTGCGATTGATGACCTTCTTCCGTTGATCTCCGGATTTACGAGGAGGCCCGAGGTTTGGGGGTCTCATGGTTGGGAGCGGATGCGTGCGGATGGATCGCGTGAGGTCTTCGCGATTCCTGACGCGGCGCGCGAAGCGTTGTCCCTCGCGCGAGAGCAAGCGGGTGCGTTCGCGGATCGTTGCGAGGTCAAACCCGCTAGCTTGGCTGTTCACTGGCGTGGTCTGAATCACGTTGACCGAGATGCGCTGCTGGCGAATGTCCGTAAAGCGTGGGGCGTCTTGTCGCACGTTCCGGCGAGCGACAAACGGAGCGATGACGACGAAGAGCGCGGCGCGTTGGAATGGCATGACTTTGATGGCGGCGCGGAGCTTCGTGTTCCCGGACGTGACAAGGGGGATGCGGTTCGAACGATTGTTGCAGAATTGGGATCCGACGCGGTCGTCGCATACGTGGGGGACGATCGGACGGATGAGGATGCGTTCGCGGCGGTTGGGGCTATCGACGGAGCGGGGAGACGCGGACTTTCGCTTTTGGTGCGTGCGGAGCTTCGTGAAACTTGCGCAACAGTTTGGTTGCAATCGCATGAAGAATTGGCGGAATTCTTGACGCGATGGAACGAGGTTTGTACAACAAAGACGTGACGAACGAATGCTCTCAGCTCACGATCGTTTCCAATCGATTGCCGTGTGTCGTCGAGTGCGACAACGGTGTGTGGTCTGCTCAGTCTGCGTCTGGTGGACTGGTTTCTGCGCTCGCTCCGGTTCTAAAAAAACGGGGCGGTATGTGGATCGGGTGGTCGGGCGCTGTTGAGTCGGACAACGTCGATCCGGATGCGTTGCTTGCGGCGGGTCGGGACGAGCGGGGGTTTGAGCTTCGATCAGTCAGCATCACGGCTGAAGATCGAGACAATTTCTACGCGGGTTTTTCCAACGAAATCATTTGGCCACTGTTCCATAGTCTTGACGAGCGGTGCAACTTCGATCCGGCCTACTGGAAGGCGTACACCCGCGTCAATCGAAAGTTTGCGGAAACCGTTCGCGATGTCGCGTCGCGCGAGGGCAGTTTCCTTTGGATTCACGATTACCATCTGATGCTGCTGGGCGATCGCTTGCGGGCGATGGGGGTTCGGGAGAGGCTGGGCTTTTTTCTTCACATTCCGTTTCCGCCGCTGGACATTTTTCTGAAATTGCCTTGGCGCGTGCAGATCATTCGCGCGATGATGGCGTTCGACACCATCGGTTTTCAAACGTTGCGCGATCGGCGCAACTTCACGCAATGCGTCAAAGCGCTGCAACGAGACGTGAGTATTTCAGGTCGCGGACGGTTGCAGACGATTGTCACGCCCAATCGCTCAATTCGCGTCGGGGCGTTTCCGATCAGCATTGACTATCGCGGATTCGCGAAAGACGCCGCATCCAGTGAGGTCGAAACGCATCTATCAAATATCCGGACGGAGCTTGACGGGCTGAAGATGCTTCTTGGGCTGGACCGTCTGGACTATACAAAGGGAATCACGCCGCGTTTGAAGGCTTTTCGACGTCTCCTTGACCGAAGTCCGGAGCTTCGTGGAAAGGTTCGCTTTGTTCAGGTCGTTGTGCCAAGTCGGACGGATATTCCGTCCTATCGCCAGCAAAAAGAGGCCATCGAGGAGTTGGTCGGCGAGATCAACGGCAAGTTTTCGACACCGGGTTGGGTTCCGATTCACTACACCTATCGGTCGATGTCGCGGGCGGAGCTGTTGGCGAATTATCGGGCGGCTGACGTCGCGCTGGTGACGTCTTTGAATGATGGGATGAATCTGGTCGCCAAAGAGTACTGCGCCGCAAACATCGACGAGACGGGCGTGCTTGTTCTGAGCGAGTTCGCAGGAGCGGCGGCTGAGATGCATCGCGGGGCGGTGCTTATCAATCCATACGATGTTGAGGGGACGGCGGACGCGATTGTGCAAGCCCTTTGCATGCCCGAGGGCGAACGTCGGGAGCGCATGTCGCGACTCCGCCGGCTCATTCGACAACACGATATCGGACGATGGGTTGATCATTTTCTGGCGGCGGGCGATGCGAACCCTGCCCCAATCGCGACTGGTTCCGCCGCTAAAAAGGCAGAACTGCCAGATACGCTTGTTGATGACGAGCCGCCGTGCGCTGCGCCGCGCGACTCAGTTGTATTTACGACGTCCTCGGCTCACGGGCTGCCTGAGGACGACGAAGACCCGCTCCACAGTCGCCCGACGCGAGTTTAGCGGGCGTCGGTGCGAAAACGATTGCGATTGCCTACCTGTAACGCCGGGTCTAAATCGTACGCTTTTGATGTGTGCCCCCCTTGTACACTTGTAGAGGTACAAGGGCTACGTGGATGTTGATGTGAAACCTGAGGATTCCTGAATGAACGAAGTACCGATTACTGCGATCCCGATCGAACAGGTCGAGCGTGCGGTTGGCCCGAAAATGTTTGAACAGTTTCAGGCGAGCACGGCAGATACTCGCCGCCGATTGGGGCGATCGACGGTTTGGCATATCAACACAACTGCGCAAGGCGGCGGGGTTGCCGAGATGCTCGTGTCGCTGCTGGCGTATGCGCGCGGACTCGACATGGACATGCGGTGGCTGGTGATCGATGGCGATCCTGGTTTTTTCGATCTGACCAAACGCATCCACAACAACCTTCATGGCCACAGCGGTGACGGCGGTGAGCTTGGCGATGAGGAGCACAAACATTACGAAATGACTTTGGCGGGGAACATCAAGAATCTGCTGAAGGTGATTCGCCCGCGGGACATCGTCGTGTGTCACGACCCTCAGACGGCGGGGTTAGTGCCAGCGCTTGCAGAGCACTGGGCGAAAGTCGTTTGGCGTTGTCACATCGGTCCCGACAAGTTCAACGATTCGGTGAATCGCGCGTGGATGTTTCTCGCGAAATACCTTGAACAGGCGCAGCGATATGTGTTTACGCGGACGGCGTTCATCCCGCCGCAACTCGACGAGAGTAAGTGTGTCATCATTCCGCCGTCGATCGATCCGCTTTCGTGCAAGAATCAGCCAATGGCGGCAGATGTCGTCGAGGCGATTTTGGGCAAGACCGGGATCATCGAGGGGGGACTTGGCGGGGGCGATCCTGTGTTCACACGCGAGAACGGTTCTGTCGGAAGAGTTGAACGGTGTGCGGATATGATCCACCTGGGGCGTGCTCCGAGATTTGATCGACCACTGATCGTGCAGGTCTCTCGGTGGGATAACTTGAAGGATCCGATCGGCGTGATGCGCGGGTTTGGCCAATACCTCGCCGGTGAGGAAGCGTCGCTGATTCTTGCAGGCCCGAACGTGAGCGCGGTCGCGGATGACCCGGAGGGTTTGCAGGTGCTCGCTGATGTTGAGGCGGCGTGGCGAAATCTTCCGCACGATGTGCGCAAGCACGTTCATCTGGCGTGTCTGCCAATGACGGATCGCGAGGAGAACGCTGCGATCGTCAACGCGCTTCAGCGACACGCGACGATCGTTGTGCAAAAGAGTCTTCAAGAAGGGTTTGGTCTGACCGTGACCGAGGCGATGTGGAAGAGTAAGCCAATGGTCGCAACAGCCGTCGGCGGTATTCAGGATCAAATCGAAAGCGGTGTGCATGGTCTGCTGATTGATGACCCGACGGATCTTCACGCGTTCGGTGACGCGCTAAAGCGATTCTTGCATGATCCGGAGTTCGCGAAAAAGGCGGGTGAGGCTGCACGCGCTCGCGTCGAGAAAGAATTCCTGTTCACGCGACACCTTTGCCAGTATCTCGAAGTTTTTGACGATATGGACCCAAATCCGCACGTGCAGGTGGCGTAGTTGTTGGCGTTCTCGGTGCCGTCATGTGGCACTTCTTTTCCGCCAGTTGGTTTCACCGGTTGGAAGCCGGCACCACACAACTAGGTACGCAGCAGCCGAAGCGCGTTTAGGCTTACGAGCACCGTACTGCCTTCGTGCCCGATGACGGCGAGCGGAAGTGGAACGCTGCCCATCGCGGCGAACACACTCAACACTGATATGACCGCAATCGCGAACGTGAGATTCTGGCGGACGACCGTCGCCGTTCGCTTGCCGTGCAGGTGAAGCCAGGCGACCGCTTCAATCCGATCGTTCATCAGAACGACATCGGCTGCTTCCATCGCGACGTCCGTACCGCCCTTTCCCATGGCAATTCCAACGTCCGCGTGAACGAGCGCCGGGGCATCGTTGATACCATCGCCCACGACGACAATGTTGCCATGTTCGCGGCGGATGGATTCGACGGCTTGGAGCTTGTCGTCTGGGAATAGTTCGGCGCGAAACCCGTCAAGTCCGAGCGACGTTGAGACGCGCTCGGCGACGAGCGAATGATCCCCAGTCAGCATTTCTGTCCACACAACGCCCTGACGTTTGAGGCGGGCGATGCAATCTTTCGATTCGTCTCGGACCGTGTCGCCAAATGCGAAGACGGCTGCGTGACCGTCCACGGCGAGCGTCGCCACCGTCTTACCCTCTTTACGAAAGCGTTCTGTGACCGCTGCAGCCCCTTCTTTGCGGGCGGTGGAGAGACGATCGCCGCAGCGCTCGGGTCTGCCAATCCAGACGGGTTTGCCTTCGATCATCGCGGACGCCCCTTCGCCGGGCGTCAGGATGTAGTCGGAGACGGACGGCAGGATGACCCCGCTATCGGTGACGCGATTGTTGATGGCTGTGGCGAGCGGGTGCGTGCTTGATTTTTCGATCGCGCCCGCAAAACGAAGGGCTTCCGCCTCGGTCAACCCGTCAAGCGGAGTCACGTCGGTCAGTCGAATGGTTCCCGTGGTGAGCGTTCCGGTTTTGTCGAAAACGACGGCTCCCGCGTTGGCAATCGCCTCCATGTCGGCGCTTCCCTTAACGAGGACGCCATTTCGGGCGGAGCATGCGATCGCAGCCAGGTACGCGACGGGTGTCGCGATAATCAAAGCGCAAGGGCTTGCAACGATAAGAACTGCGATGCCCCTTCGTACCGCCTCGTTGCCGGCAATGCCAAACGCCACTGCACAAACTACCCCAACGAGTACCGCGCCGAGAATCACAACGACTGAGTAGGTCGGTCCGATGCGGTCGATAAGACGCTGCGCCCGGGCGGGTTTATGTCGAGCGGCGGTAACAAGCTTGACGATGCGCGCGAGCGTGGTATCCGCCGCAAGCTTGGTCACCTCGACCTCCAGCCTGCCGTTGAGGTTTTGGGTGCCGGCGAGCACCGGGTCGCCAATGGTTCGCTCACGCGGAACCGACTCGCCAGTGATGGCTGACTCGTTCAGAGACGAACTTCCGTCAACGACCGTCCCGTCGAGCGGAACCTTGTCGCCGGGACGCACGAGAATGCGAGCCCCCACCGCCACTTGTCGCAAAGGAACCTCTTTGGTCGAATCGCCCTCGACGACGGTTGCGAACTTCGGAGCAAGCTCGCGAAGAGCAACGATGGCGGATTGCGTACGACGAACGGCGTAGCTTTCCATCGCACCAGACAAGGCGAACAGAAAAAGAAGCAGCGCCCCCTCAAACGGTTGATCGATGTAGGCGGCGAGAACCGCCCCGAGGAGCATCAACAGATCGATGTCAATTCGAAAGGACTTTAACTTGCCCCATACGGATTCGAGAGCGGGGATGCCCGCGACGGCAAACGCGAGCATTGTGAACAGATGTTGAAGCGGAACCGGCCCGCCAGCTTGGGTCAGTCCCCATGCTATCAGGAGGAAAACGCCCGCCGTAACTGCAACGATAACCTCCATGCGATGGGCGATCCACTGCGCGGAGGGAGTGTAGAAGACGGTGGTCCCCTCGCCGTCGAGATCGAACAGCGGCTCGTCGGAGAGGATCGGCTTAAGGGCGCTGCGGGCGGGAGTTATCAGCGGTTGATCGGTCATCAAAGTTACTTTGCCACAAAACTGCGCCGAAGGAAAGCGTCGCGTGCTTACGTTGCGATTAACATTTCCGAAAACCACTGAGCGAGTGTGTATACAACACCGCCGGTGACGAAGGCCATGATGACGCCCACGGCGAAAAACTCGAACATGCTACGCCCCGTCGCCTTCGCAGAAACGACGCTGATGACACCGAGGGCGGCTGAACCGGCAAACGGTATCCAATAATGCGCAAACGAGGGTTGACTCAACGCGACCGGCAGCGAAAGCAACAGACCCACCACCAGAGCAGCCCCAAAATTCCATAGGCCAACAAGAAGCGGATGGTTCACATGAAACAGCGACAACCCCAGCTCCTCCTCCATCATGACCTTGAGAAGGCGATCATCGTCGGCACAAAGAACATCCACAACCTGCGTCAATAGCGGTTCCTGAAAACCCTTGGCGGCGTACAGGGCGGCGACCTCGTCGCGTTCGTGGTCGGGATCGTCGCGAATTTCCGCTCGCTCGCGCTGCAACTCCGACGTGTAGTAGCTCACCTGCGCGTGCGTCGATCGAGCGGTGGAAATACCCGTCAAGAGCGCAAGCCCCGCAGACATCGCAACGAGCATCCATCCCGTAAAGGACGGATCGCCAAAACCGTGAAGTCCGACCCATGTCAACCAGACAAGAATCAGTGCGTCGCGAGCACTGATGAGCGTACGCCGCCAGTCGTCGATCGCGCCAATGTGCGACTCGCCGCTGAGAACGGTTCGCGCGCGCTGGCGAGCGTCAACGACATGATCGGCCGCGTCGCCTGAAATGATGCCTGCGTCTGGTGTGGTAGCGTCCACGACTAAACCGTGCCTCCGGAGTTAGACGCGCTGTACAAAGAACGAAAAGAGGGACCACAGCCCAACGCCCACGGCAGCCATTCCCAGAAGAATCGTCACCCAGAGTATACCCGCTGCGATCGGAACATCGCGCAGGCGCTCGCAGCGCGTGGTCTTGTAGACTACGGCAATGCTAAGGCAAAGCGGCAGCATCATGATGAGTCTCTGTTGACTCGATAGCTGAATCGCGGTCGTGAATAAACCCGCCAGTACAGGACTCATGAGAACCCCCCGGAAGGCGAAGCTCGTGACCGGCGCAGTCGGGATGGGTCCGCACGACTCACCGCGTCGAAGATCACGAGGATATTCAAGAGACCTGCCACGCCGGTGTAATGCACGCCGACCTCGGCAGCGACCCAATTCGTCACGACTGGTTTTCGATTATTCGCGCGATCTTCGCGAGTCGTGATACGGTTTAGTATGACCGCGGAAATCGCGTTCACGCCGGTGCCGATTTGAGCGAAGAACCAGAGCTTTCGCTCGGTGGGATCGACGGTCCCTTGAACGCTACCGATCGCAACTCCCGACCAGAACGTCGCCGTGATCATTACGAGCAGGATCAGCCCGCGCCGACGATGGCCAAGGTAAATATGACCAAGACCGGGAACGATCCAAGAGAGTATCCCGGCGATGGGCATCTTGATGAACGAGGGTTCTGACTGGTCGATCAAACGCAGGACTCCGCTACATGGAACAAGGACCACCCGGATCGCCACATCGCCCGCACCCTCCGCCCGAGGCGGGCGCAGATCGCGTCGCAGCTTGTTGCGCTGCGAATACGCTCATTTTTCGCTCGACGGTATTCGCGTTGCACTTGGGACACTCGCGAGGCTCCTTAGCTGACATCGACCGAAGGTACGCGTCGAACTCGTGATCGCAAGCGGTGCAGATGTACTCGTAAACCGGCATTTTCTTTCCCAGCGGCGGGACCACAATCAAACCACAGGCCACAGGGGGGCGAGTATACGCCTCGCGAGGTCCGGGGCAAATATCCCGCCCGTCGCCTTCGATGTATCATCGGTTCGACTGCGCTGGCAGCGACAGTTGACGCCGTTTTCACGGCATTGATACTCGGCAGCATGTATGGGGACGATTCGTGATCTTGTTGAGAATATCACAGCACAAAAAGACGTCGTACACGTTTCGACGATCGCCGCCGCGTCGCGTTCTTGCGTTATCGGCGGTCGTGACGTTCGTGGCGGGTTGCTTCACGCCGTCGGGACAGTGGCAGCTTGTGGAGGTCGATCCGCCGGGGGCTGCTTTTCCGATTACGCAGATCAAGTTCGACGACGGCGGAGCGTACCAAGCCAAAGGGCGCTACACGCCCGATGGTGAACCTACAAGAAAGACGCAATCCTCAACGGGACGATTCTCGCAAGAAGATGGTTTGCTACGCCTCGCGCCGGAAGGCCACGGCGCGATCGGTCTTGATACATACGTTCGCCTTGATGGAAAAATGGTCATGACGCTTCAGCCACCGGGGCGAAAATGGAAAATACGCGGGATCTTCAAGCGGGTCGACCCGATTGATCCGCGTTTGCTCGATCCGGCAAAACCAATCACGCCCGAGTCGCTCAAGGCGAAACAGGCAGCGACATTGAAAGACTAAGGGCCATGCCACCGAGCAACGGAATCGACGGGATCATCAACTTTCATAAGGCGACGGGCATCTCGTCGGCGAGAGCGCTCTATCGAATTCGCGGAGTGACCGGTCAGCGCAAGAGCGGACATGCTGGGACGCTGGACCCGAACGCATCTGGCGTATTGATCCTCTGCCTCGGCAAAGCGACCAAGCTTGTCGAGCTGTTGATGGATCAACCCAAAGTGTATCGAACGACGGCACGGCTTGACGTAACGAGTTCTAGTTTCGACAGCGAGACGGAGCTTATCGACGTGGGTGTGACCACTCCCCCCGACCGGGCCGCGATCGATGATGCGTGCGCACGTTTTGAGGGGATCATTCAGCAAGTTCCGCCGCTAACCAGTGCCGTGAAGGTCAACGGTCAACCCGCCTACAAACGCGCTCGGAGTAATGAGACGCTGGAGCTCCGGGCGAGACCGGTTCGCATCGATTGGATTCATGTTCATTCGTACGATTGGCCTACCATCGATTTTGAGATGTGTTGCGGACGTGGGACGTATGTGCGATCGTTGATTCGCGACCTTGGCGAAGCGCTTGGTGTCGGCGGAACGCTTACTTCGCTTGTTCGGAACCTGGTGGGACCGTTTACATTGGATGATGCGTGGTCACACGCCCAGATCGAAGACGGGCGTGAGTCAATGGCGTTTCTGACCGACCTTGAAAAGGCTCGCGAAATGCTTTCATCTGACACGAAGATGATTCCACCGAGGCCAATCGCGAGGACAGGTGAAAGCGTGCAACCGCTTACAGGGACGGGTGATTGAACCATGACCTTTCGATACGGTGATCCGGTTTTTGACGAGCTTAAGGCAAAACCGAAAAAGCCCGAGTTTCGACCGGTCTGCCTGAGCTGCGGCTACGACATGCGCGGAAATCAATCCGGCGTTTGCCCGGAGTGCGGCGAGCCGTTTGTCTATAGCCACTGGGAACGAGCGGCCCGTGAAGTCGAAATGCAGATCGCCGACATGGAGGGCGGGCTGATTGGCGCACGCTACGCCTGGATTGTCGCGGTGGTTGCGATTGCGATCCGCGGGACGGGCATCCTTCTGCTGGAAGGGTCATGCTTTGGCACGCTGATTCGGATTCTTTCCTTTGGCGCCGGGGCCGCCGCCTTTCTGCTGTCGCTCAATGTGTTTCGAGTTGGCAAGCTGCCCGTGTGGGCGCGAAAACATGTGGCAGTTCAGCCCTCTTACGGTAGCGCCCTCGTGGGGATCGTCGGGGGAGCCGTGCTGATCGCGGTCGGGGTTCTGCGTAACTAGCGGTCCGTTGAAAAAGAGTGGCATCGGCTCTTATTCCCAGCTCCACGCGAAGCGATGCTTGAAATGATGATAATAAAGCCCAATCGCACGTAGCATCACGATTGACAAGTAGAGGAACGCGGCGTTGCCGGCGAACGCGGCGAGGACTCGCGTACCGAACGGCGCGCGCGCGCCGCCTGCAGCGAGCGGGGCGATCGCGTCATAAATCAGCTCTCGAAGCATGTACCCCCCCACCTCGGCAGCATAGACGATGACAACAGTTACGAGATACGCGGGCAGCGTTCGAATGATGCTCGCCACGAGCAAATCGACGCGGAATACCGTCGTGAGTCCGCCAAGCGCAACACAAAGGACAACCATAGGCCAAAGGAATAGACCAAGACCACCCAAAACCCAAAAGAGCGCCTCGGTGTAGATCGTCGGCGTTCCAGCGGGTGCCACCAGGTCAAGTCCGAACGCAGCCATGATGCCAACCGGGTGATTCGCCATGTAGTGAATCATAAAGAGACCAACCGGGGCAAGAACGAGGAACCAACTCATAAACCACTGAAAAGCGGGGAGCAGATAATCCTCGTACCAATCTGAGCTGAAGGTCGTGTTCGGAAGATGCTCGTCGCCTGCTGCCGCGGACTCGAGAATCGCGAAACGCACACTCGCGAACCAACCCTTGAAGATAAACCACGTCAGCAAGAGAAACCCCCCCACCATGATACCACCTACGAGCATGAATCCGCCGAATCCGCCGCCTGTAGTCAGACCGAAGAACCCGTCTCCGATTCCCAGAATGAGGCAATACGCAACAAAAATGGCGAGATCGTTCGGATGCGTCGCGAACAGGAAACTCCAAAACAAATCCTGCCCGTAGCCGCCTGGACCCTTCGCCGGCTCCTCGTCTTCTCGCTCAATAATCACCTGTGCGCCCGGCGCGGTCGGCGGCGGGATGAACGTAGCAGCAACGCCCGCTTGTCGGGCCGTCTCTGAATCGATCATGACTTCGAGCGGAGACTCATCGACGACGGGAATGGGGGCATCATCGGCGGTCAGCGTGAAAATGGCATCGCATATCTTGCACTTGCTCTTGCGACCGAGATGGGCGTCGGAGAAACGGTATTTTGCACCGCAAAGACACTTGTATGTTGGCATGATCGTCTCCCGCTGACGGACCGGAACACCGTTGGGTATCGCCGCCGTCATCTTCGCCAATCTCCACGAACGGGTCAAGAGAAAGCCCAAAACCTTGCGAAACAGGGGCGCAGCGATAATGTGACCTGCGTCCGCTCAGTGAAATGATTGGTCGCTCGTGGGAAGTGAACGTAAGCAATGTCGAATCGATCCATCTTTGATCCACTCCTTGGTTTTGCCGCCCGGCTGCGCGCGAAGAAGTCATTGCGACGTTTCTTGCGCGAGGTTAAGCATGCTCGCGAGACACAAGACCGGGTGCTGTTGGAAAAGATAGCGAAAGGTGCGACGAGCGCGTTCGGGAAAGACCATCACTTTGAACGCATCCGCAGCTACAAAGATTTTGCGTCGGCGGTGCCAGTGCAGACCTACTCGGAGATTCAGCCCTACGTCGATCGCGTGATGGCTGGCGAAGTCGGTGCGCTATTTTCTTCCAGCGAGCGGGTGCATATGTTCGCCAAGACGAGCGGCAGTACCGACACGCCCAAGTATGTGCCCGTGACGAATGCGTTTCTCGCGGAGTATCGGCGCGGGTGGAATGCATTTGGGATGAAGGCGCTGCTGGATCATCCGAGCGGTTTTCTTCGAACGATTTTGCAAGTCGTGTCGCCGATGGATGAGGAGCGAACCGATAGCGGGGTTCCATGCGGTTCGATTTCTGGATTGCTGGCTGCGACTCAGCAGCGGATCGTTCAACGATTCTATGTGACGCCGCGCGAGACGGGATCAATCACGGACCCGGAAGCGCGATACTACGCGATCATGCGGTTTGCCGTGTGCTCGGATGTCGGGTGGCTTGTAACGGCGAGTCCCGCGACGCAAATCAAGCTCGCGAGGACGGCGGCAGAACACGCGGAGCAACTCATTCGCGATGTTCGCGATGGAACGCTTTCTCCACCGGGTGACATGTCGGACGACATTGCGCGAGCACTTCGCCCGCGTTTGAAACCTGATCCATCCGGCGCAGACCGCCTTGATTCAATTCTTCGAGAGCATGGCGAGTTGTTACCGCGTGACTATTGGAATCTCGCGTTTCTAGCGAACTGGACCGGCGGAACGATGGGCCTGCACCTTCAGGACTTTCCTCGGTACTTCGGCGATACGCCAGTGCGAGACATCGGACTTCTTGCAACCGAGGGGCGCGTTTCGATTTGTCTTGAGGACGGCACACCGGCGGGGCCAGTCGATGTTGGCGGCAGTTTCTTTGAGTTCATCGAAGCTGACGCTGTCGCGGACGACGCCTCAGCCATTCGACGGTGCCATGACGTTGACATCGGCGGCGAGTATCGCGTCATTATGACGACGTCAGCCGGGTTCTATCGATATGACATCGGCGACCGCGTGCGCGTTCACGGCTTTCTTGGTCAAGCGCCGATCGTTGAGTTTCTTCATCGAGGATCGCGGGTCAGCTCGATCACCGGCGAGAAACTGACCGAATGGCAAGTGACGGCTGCGTTTGATCGCGTGCGGAAAGAATCGAATCTCGAAACGTGCGAGTTTGTGCTTGCTCCGGTGTGGGATGACCCGCCGTATTACCAGCTTCATCTTGAGCAGTCC
>JAJRUK010000175.1 GCA_024277835.1 Planctomycetota bacterium
ATCAGATTCGCCAGCCCACGCTGGCAGTGTCGCGCGATAGGACGAACCCCAAGGTGGGGGCAAGGCTAAGTAACGGTCAAATGATAGCGGGCTTGTTCTTCCGTCCCCCCTTGGTAAAGGGGGGATCGAGGGGGGATCCCGCGTCACTTGAGTGCTTTTAGTTTGCTGGCTGAGTGGCGGTGCGGTTGAGCAGTGAGTAAAGGCGATCGTAGAACTGTACCGCGACCGCCTGCTCTGCCTTAACGACGTCGTCCGCGCCAAGTTGCGACGCCCGCATACCCTTGGAAGCATAGTTGGTGCGGGCGATGATGTAGAGCTTAGGTCGTAGTCGTCGGGCGATGGAGGTGGCCTCAAGAACGGCGGATTCGTCTGGAATCGTAAGGGCGAGGATGGACGCTGTGTTCAACCCCGCCTCGATCAACGTGTCGGTGCTGGATGCGTCGCCCGGGACGACGGTCCGTCCCAAGGCACGCTGTGTCTCCACAGTGACCTGGTTTTTTTCGATGATCGTGTAGGGGACTTTCTTACCGTCGAGCAGGTCCGCGACGCATCGGCCCGCCAGCCCGAACCCGACGATGATGACGTGCCCCTTTGGTTTTTCAATGAATCGCGGTGGCGGGATGGGGATGACTTGAAGTCGCGTTCCCTCTTCCCAGTCTGGGGTTTCATCGACGTGGACCTCGCCATCGCGAAAGACTGCACCGACGGCCTCTTGTAGTTCTGGGTCCATACGCGATCTCGTTTGGAGGGATTACGCCCGGCTGCCCTACTGCGGGATACCGTTTTATCGACCAAGCGGGTCGAATTCTTGCGAGGCGCGTAGGATCGAGACTACTCCGCTTCGATTTTGCGGGGGACCGGGCCGCTGTGCTGGCGGATGGCCTCTGCGGCGAGGTAGAACGAGCCGGTGATGCAGATTACGTCCTCTCGGCTGATCGCGCCGAGGGCGATTTGCATCGCGTCATCGAGGGTGCTTGCGACCTGGGCCATCTTTCCCGAGTGCTCGATGTAGAGAGCGGCGAGTTCTGCCGGCTCTGCGGAGCGCGGCGAACCGCTGGTCGTAAAGATGACCTTGTCCGCCCCAACCTGAATCCGCCGGATCATTCCATCGATGTCTTTGTCCTTTTGGCAGCCAAAGATGACGACCATCGAATCGTAGGTGATGTTTTGCCCGACGGCTCGCATGAGTGCATCGACGCTAGCAGCGTTGTGTGCGCCATCCACGAGAATGCGGGGATCTTCCGAGATCATTTGCATTCTTCCGGGCAGTTCCACGGTGCTCAGGCCCGCCATGGCGAGCTGGTCGTCAATTTCAAAGCCGCGGGTCTTCAGGATGTCGAGAAGTCCGAGCGCGAGGCTACAGTTGACCGCCTGGTGTTCGCCCATCATGGGAACCTGCACATGCTCAAACTTGCTCGTACCAGTCGTGAGGCAAATACGGGCGTGCTTTCCAGAAGCCCGAGAGAATTCAAAGCGGTAGCTGAAATCGACGTCCTCGTTACAAAACCGCATGGATGACTCGTTTTCGACGGCGGCATCACGTAGGACTTTCTTCACTCCCTCGCGCTGGGGAGCGCAAATGACGGAGATACCCTTTTTCATGACGCCCGCTTTTTCCGCGGCGATTTCTTCGAGCGTCGAGCCGAGCTGATGAATATGGTCGATACTGATGCTGGTAATGCCAACCGCCTCGGGCATGATGACGTTGGTAGCGTCAAGGCGACCGCCGAGACCAGTTTCGATGACGGCTAGATCGACCCCCTGATCGCGGAAGAACTTGAACGCCGCGGCCGTCAGCACCTCGAAATAGGTGGGGTCCGAGACCCGCGCCTTGGTCGTGACCGCCGAAACCGCTGCCACAGCCCGCGCAAATTCAAGCTCGGAGATCATCTCACCGTCAATCTGAATTCGCTCGCGGATATCGAGAACATGAGGCGACGTATACATCCCGACCTTGTGTCCCGAGGCATGGACCATCGCGGCGAGCATGGCCGCCGTGCTGCCCTTGCCCTTGGTGCCAGCGATATGGACGGTTTTGAAGTCCCGGTGGGGGTTGTCCAGCGCGCTAAGAATGCGCGTGATCCTGGAAAGCCCAAACTTGCCGGAAGCATATTGAGGCCCGATAACTCGTTCGAAATTCGTGAGTGAGTTCAAAAACTTCACTGCGGAGCGAAAAGTTCGAATCTGTTTGGGGGCTACCGTTGGTGTTTTGAATGCGCGACGGGGTCGCGTTGCTGTTCTGCTCATCTGGGGGACGATGATACCGGACTTTGCGATTTTCGTCAACGGCGCACGGCGAAATAGATGCTTGTGACTTGTTTGATATTGTGGGTCTAAGGATTCTGACCACAAGGGGTTGTGCCTGTCGTCGAATCCGCCGAACATGAGGCGGAATGGCGGCGTTTCACGAGGGATCGGGTTTCGGCGCATTAGTGGGTGTAGGCTCTGTGAGGTAGAATGAGCGCATGGCGGTGATTCAGCTCAAATTGGGGACTGATTCGACAACGGTGGTCGTCGAAGAAGGTGCTCTTTCAAGGTTGGGGGAGGCGTTGGTTGCTCATTGCGGTCCCAGCGAGGGGCGGGTGGCAGTAGTTGTGACTGACCAGACGGTGGGTGGGTTATACGGTTCAGGCGTTGGGGCATCGCTGGTCGGGGCTGCTTGGCAGCCACTGAGTTTTACGGTTTCGCCGGGTGAGCAATCCAAGCGACTCACGACGGCCGGGGGGATTTATCAGTTTCTTTCGGACAACCGGGTGGGACGCGATTCGGTCATCGTAGCCCTCGGTGGCGGCGTTGTCAGCGATCTGGCGGGATTTGTTGCAGCGACGTGGATGCGGGGCGTGGATTTTGCGATCTGTCCGACCTCGCTGGAATCGTGCGTCGATGCGTCGATTGGTGGGAAGACGGCGGTCAATATTCCGGGCGGGAAGAATCTGGTCGGCGCGTTTCATCAGCCCAAGCTTGTCGCGATTGATCCGCGGGTTTTGAGCACGCTTCCGCCGCGCGACATTTGTGCGGGGCTTGCTGAGTCTATCAAGCATGGGCTTTTATTCTCGGAAGAGTTTCTTTTGTGGCACGAACAGAATGCCTCGGCGGTCTTGTCGCTGGCGGGGTCGTTTGTTGGCGAGTTGATCGAGCGGAACGTTGCGTTCAAAGGGGACATTGTTTCGCGCGACGTCAGAGAGCAAAGCGGCGATCGGATTCTACTGAACTTTGGTCATACGATTGGCCACGCGATCGAGGCGTGCTGCGGGTTCTCCTTGCGCCACGGCGAGTGTGTTTCGCTGGGAATTGTGGCGGCGTGTCGTTTGTCGCAGTCTATAGGTTTGCTCGGCGAAGGGGACGTTCGTCGCGTGGAGTCGGTTCTCTCGCTATACGAATTGCCGGTGTGTTTGCCCGAGGCGTTTCCGTGGTCGCGGATTTCCGAGGCGATGTTGCGTGACAAGAAGGCGACCGCTTCCTCATTGAGGTTCGTTCTTCTTGAGGGGATTGGTCGTCCTGTGGTTCGTGATGACGTCGGCGAAGCCGATGTGCGGGCTGCGTATGAGTCGCTGATTTAGGCGGTATTTGTAGCGTCTAGAGCACTTAACACCCAAGCGACGGGGCCAACCCCCCCTTGGTAAATGGGGGACGGAAGAACAGGCCCGTTCAAGCTGACTGTTAGTTGCTCTAGCCCGTGTCCTTCGTCCACTCGTCCAACATTTCCTTAAGCATTTCGATGGGAAGTCCGACGACGTTGGTGAAGCTGCCAACGATTTTCTGAACGAACGCGTCGCCGTGATCCTGGATGCCGTAGGCGCCCGCTTTTCCCTGCCATGCGCCCGTGTCCAGGTAGTCAACTAGCTCTGTGTCTGTCAGTGTTCGCATGACGATGGCGGTGGTGTCATGGCGTGTCATTGTTCGGCCGGTCTCTGCATCCATGAGCGTCAGCGCGGTGATGACTTCATGGGTTGTGCCCGTGATAGCGCGGAGGATGCTCTCGGCGTCGTTGCGGTCTGTGGGTTTTCCGAAAATCTCATTGCCCAAGGCGGCGACTGTATCTCCCGCGAGGAGTAAGCCTTCGCTGAGTGTTCTTGCTACGGCGGTTGCTTTCTGGATGGACAGGGATTCGGCGAACTTTGCGGGGGGAAGATTGTCAGGCAGGGCGGAGGGGTCGTCTTCGGGCGGGGCGATCACTTTGAAGGTAAACCCGTGCTCTTTCAGGATCGCGGCGCGACGCGGACTCGCCGACGCGAGGATGAGGTTCGGGGGTTTCGCAGGTCGGTTGTCTGCTCGGTTTTGATTCATGACGAGGGGGATCGTAGTCGAATGTCGGGATGATACGAAACGCGGAACTTTCGAGCGTGTTGCGGTTTGGTGTGGCGTCGTGGACTTGCGAGAGGTCCTTGCCGTTCGGTGCTCCGCGCAGGCGTTAGGCCTGCGGCTCGGGGGGGTGGGTTGCTCGGGTGGCGATGTGTGCTGGATGCCTTAATCGAGCGGATTACGCTGGATTCGCTTGAAGATGGTGATTGTCGGGCTTATTTTTCCCGGGGTGGGTGCGAGCCAACCGGCGACTCCGAGCCAACTCTTGCCTGTGCCGAGGTATCGCGCCTTGAACTGGATGACGGGTTCGTAGCCTAGTCGCCCGGCGAGCAGATGGTCTACGCAGGCGCGCTGATCCTCTTTGAAATCATCATAGTCGTACTGCGACAGCAGCAGAATGTCAG
>JAJRUK010000176.1 GCA_024277835.1 Planctomycetota bacterium
TCCTTTGCTGATACGGTTCTCGTGCTCGGTTCGGGGCCTGTGGGTCTTTCGGCGATCGCTTTTTCGTCGTTGCGCGGGGCGGCGCGGATTCTTTGTATCGGTGCTCCGGATGGTCGGTTAGAGGTGGCAAGTGCGATGGGCGCGGACGCAGTGCTTAACTTTGAGGGCCATTCTGAGGATCAGCGTCGCGATTGGGTCTTTGAAAAAACGGCTGGGCGCGGTGCGGATGTTACGATCGAATGCAGCGGTGCGCCGGTTGCGGTGACGCAGGCGATGCGCATGACGCGCGACGCGGGACGTGTGGTTGTCGTTGGTCAATATACCGATCACGGCGAGGTCGCGTTTAACCCGCACCTTGATTTGAATAAAAAACACCTCGATGTTCGCGGGTGCTGGGGGTCTGATTATTCGCATTTTCATCGGGTGGTGGAGATGCTTCGCGTTGAGCGGGTGGCGAAGCTTTGGTCGCACGTTTCGGTTGAGCGGTATACCCTTTCTAGTGTGAACGAGGCGCTGACGGCGGTTGAAGCTGGCGACGTAGTCAAGGCGCTCGTGGTACCTGAAGCCTAAGAATACACTGGCGGGCAAGCCGCCAGCAGCACACAGCAACATGCAACGCATCACATTCTTTACGAAAGAAGATTGTACGCTCTGCAACGCGGCGATGTACGTCGTCGAACGTGTCCGCCGGAAGATTCCGTTCTATCTTGAGACGATTGACATCACCGCCGCGGGGCAGGAGCGATGGTTTGAGTTGTACAAGGATCACATTCCCGTTGTGCATCTCGACGGTGAAGAGATTTTTCGACATCGTGTGGATGAGCGAACATTGAGAGAGCACTTGGAACCATCATGATTGGGTCTTGGCCGTCTCAGGGGGACGATGGTGCATTGAAATGCACCCTACCGTCTGAAGGTGCATCAAGATGCACCCTACTCGGAGGCGTCGGTGAGTGTTTGGCCTATCGATTCTCGAATAACCAGGTCCGCCATTGAATCAAGGGGTGTTTCGTCGCGGTTGATGATGACGAGCGTCGCACCGTAATGCTTGGCGATTCGCGGCAGGGACGCGGCGGGTTCTACGACGAGCGACGAACCGATCGCGAGGAACAAGTCGGCGCTTCTGGCGAGTTGTGCGGATTCCTGCATCTCGACTTCCGGCATTGCCTGGCCAAACGAAATCGTGCGCGATTTGAGGGGCGAACCGCAAGCGTCGCAGTCGGGTGCTTCGTCGCCTGCTTCGATCATTTCGTGGATCGCTTCGGGGGACCACTCTTTCTTGCAGTCGATGCAGGCGACAACGCGAGCGGTTCCGTGGATTTCGATCACACGCTTGCTGCCGGCGACCTGGTGCAGGCCATCGATGTTTTGGGTGATGATACCCTTGAGCTTTCCCCGCTTTTCAAGCTCCGCAAGCATCCGGTGCCCCGCATTGGGCGAAGCGGCGGCGAAATCGCGGTAGATTTCGATGCGCTGCTTCCAATAGCGAACACGCTCGTCGCGCGAGGAGACAAAATCGGAGTATTGAACCGGGGTCGTTTTGGACCAGACGCCGCCAGGACTCCAGAAATCGGGAATGCCGCTCTCAGTGCTGATCCCCGCGCCGGTGAAAGCAACAACGTACTCGGCGCGGTCAAGCAAGGTTGCGAGTTGCTTCGTTTGGGACATGACAACGTGAGCGCGGGCACACTACTCCGACTCGGCTTCCTCCTCGCCCGTCTCAAGGATGCTTGACGTATCCGGCGTTTGCGAGGCGCGGACCCAGTACTCGAAGGCTCGAATCACAGCGCCGCCGAGCAACGTGTCTTCGGGATAATATCCGTCTTCGGCGATCGTCCCCGCACCCACACCCGTTAGAATTTCGATCGCGTCGTGGATTCGTTCGACTGGGTAAACCTTGAACTTTCCTTCTCGACAGGCAGCCACGACGTCGTGTCGCAGCATCAAATCGCGGGCGTTGGCTTTGGGAATGATCACGCCCTGCTGGCCGGTGAGTCCGGCGTGGCAACAAGTGTCGAAGAAGCCCTCGATTTTTTCGTTGGTCGCGCCCACGGCGAGAATCTTCCCGACTTGATCGATTGCGCCGGTCATCGCGATGTCCTGCCGGAGCGGAATGTCCGTTAGCGCACTGAGCAGACAGCACATCTCCGCGCCGGATGCGGAATCTCCGTCAATGCCACCGTAACTTTGTTCAAACGCGATCGACGCATGAAACGCCAGCGGATGCCCCGTGCGCAGAAGATATCGTAAGAGTCCGCCGAGTATGTAAAACCCTTTGGTATGAATCGATCCGCTTAACTCCGCCTCGCGCTCGATATTAATCACGCCAGCGGAACCCGGGCCGATCGTTGCGGTGATTCGCGTCGGAAAACCGAACGTGAGCGGGCCTAGATGACTGACCGCGAGACCGTTGACCTCCCCCACCGCCTTGCCGGTTGTTGCAACGTTGATCGTTCCGTCGGCGAGCATTTCTTGGAACTCTCTTGACGGGAGTCCCGCTCGTTTTTTCGCCCGGCGGATGGCCTCGCGGACGTTGTCGCCAGTGACCATCTTTTCATTGTCATCGCGTGCTACAAACGCAGCCTCGTGAGCGATATCGACCAGGCGACCGAACCGTGTTGTTAAGCGGTCACTGCGACCCGCGATTCGAGCGCCGTGCTCGACCATCGCTGCGATGGCGGTTCGATCGAACGGGGGAAGCGAATGCTCCTTGACGATCCTCGCAAGAACCGCCCCGTATTGCTCGATCGCACTCCCATTGCGGACGATTTCGCTGTCGAAGTCAGCCAAGACCTTGAACAAATGCGGAAAATCGGGGTCGTATTCATCGAGCATGTGGTACGTTTCAGCGCCGCCGAGAAGAATCACCTTGACACTGATGTTGATCGGCTCTGGTTTGAGTGATGGTCCCCATCCCCCGCCGGCATTTTCGCCGTTACGAATTTCAAGCCGATTGTTTCGAAGCGCTCGCACGAGAACATGCCAGGGCTGCGGATCGCGCAAGAGATCGCGCGCGTCCAAAATCAAATATCCCCCGTCGGCACGTAGAAGAGAGCCTGCACGAATAAGCATGTGATCGGTACGTCCGCCCTCCCCCGGTTCCCAGTGAACGTCGATAGAGCCAAGCAGGTTGCGGACCGTCGGGGTGTCTTCTACGACGACGGCGCAATCGCTATCCTTCCCGTGCGAGAGAAGCACGTTCACCCGGTACTTGCTGGGCGACTCGTCTCGATGTTCTGTCGTGGTGCGTGACGCATCTTCCACCATTTCATCGAGGAACACAGCGACTTCCGGCTGGGGGAACGCCGACGTGATTTTTCGCACAAACTGAGTGAGCAGCGCTTGGGCTGTTCCTATGCGAAGTGCCTCGACGCGCTCCGTCTGCCTGCGACGCAGGTCGTTGATTTGGTGCATGATGTCGCGCAGTTCGGGCTGCATTTCGTCGTGTTTTTTTCGGAAAGCGTCGTCCTGCTCCTTGCTGACCTTTCCCTCCGTTCGCATCTGATCCCACTCTTCGGGCGGTATTGTTTTCCCATCGAACAAGGGGAAGAGGGCCGCTTGCGCGACCGGTCCGACCTGGACGCTGGCGAGGGCGAGACCGCTGGTGGCGAGGGTTTTCTCGAAGGGATCGACGATCGCCTCGATTTTGCGCTGGGTTTCCAGCTCGACGGCGGTTCGCCGCACCTGGACATTCTTCGCTTCCAGCGCAGACACCAATTGATTTGAAATAAAGGCGACCATCTCATCGACACGATATCGAAACTCGGTAGCTGCACCGCGCGGGAGCGTGATCAGTCGAGGCCTATCCGGGTCGGCGAAGTTGTGAACGTAGCATCGATCTTGCGCGAGCGGACATTCGAGGCGGATTTCATCGAGGACGCGGCGCAGGAGCGTCATGCGCCCCGTACCCGTTAGCCCGCGGACGAAGATGTTTTGACCGGGTGCGCGGACGTGGAGTCCGTAGCGAAGGGCCTCCATCGCGGTGTCCTGGCCAATAACGGTGTGAAGCGGATCGATGTCGCTTGTGGAGTCGTACGGGATCGAAGTTGGGTTGCAAACGCGCCTGAGGTCGTCGCAGGAAAGCGAGGGATGCTCCGAGGTTGGCGCTAGGCCCATTTCCGCTTCATTTTTTGCGTCATCGGCCATGCTTGTTCTTTCTCTTGGTGGTACCGGTCTTTGCTCGATCGTCAAATTGTCCCGCTGGGGAACACGTCGTCAACCCGCGCTGACTTGCGCCGTGTCGGTCGGGTCGCGACGAAACTCAATTGATTAGAATCACAAGCGTTCGTGTCGTCTTCACGACGCGTTGAAAAATGAAGTTTTTCCATGCGGCACCGGTTTGTAACCGGCGCTAGAGCATTTAACCAAGTGACGCGAGTTCCCCCCTCGATCCCCCTTAGTAACGGGGGGACGGAAGAAGAGCTTGCGACCGTTTGACCGGTACTCGCCGTGTTGAATTCTCCGCCCCCTATCCGCCGATTTTTTTCGCTTGGATTCGGTTGGTCTTGACGTCAACGATCTCGAACATCGACGCGAACGGTTCTTCGACCAGATATTCCGAAAGCTCTTCGCCCGTCATTTTCGCTTTGATTCGAATCGTTGCGATTCCTTTGGTGAACGAGGAATTGACGTTCTTGATCTTGTCGCGGCCGATGGCTTTGATCGCCTTTTTGATCTTGATCGTGTCGGTGATCTTGACGCCTTCGACTTCGAGTGTGATCTCGCCGCCCGCACTGATCCGCGTCGCCCAATGCTTCATTACGCTGTTGTAGCACATCGTCATGAGTTCTTCGCCCGCACCCGAGAGCGCTTTCTTGCCGGCTTGCGGTGAGATCGTATGGAACCCACGCGCCCCGCCTCGCCAGTTCGGAAGCGACTCGCTCGCGAGAAGTTGTGCGGTGTCGGTGTAGAACATTTTGATGGCTGCATCGCCGTTGTACATCGCAAGGTCGGTTCCTGCGACTTCGCGAACACCGGCGGCGTTCGCCTGCGCGGTCCCGACGATGAAAATCTGCGTTCCGTAGTCTTTTGCAATCGCCTGGATCTTGGCGGCGCTGGCGCTCTGCGATTCTTTCGTGGCGATCAAGCGAAGCTGCTGACCGGCGTAGACGTTGAACCCGGCGGCGAGCAGTTTGTTTTCGAGCTGCGACTCTAGGATGCTGCTATCTTGAAGCGCGCCGTCGATGCGTTCTGTGATGTAGATCGCAACGCCGGGTCTTCCCACCTGATCGAGGACGTTCTGCACTTCGCCCCATGTCGTGGCGATCGCGCTTTTGCTTACCTTCGCCTTAATCTTGCAATACTTAACGCCGCCGGCTGCGTCGCCTTGTTCGAGAATTTGGTAGTCGGTGACAATTCCCTCCGCGCGAGCGTAGACCGTGTCGCGGATGAGTTCAAAATTGTCGACCTGCGAGCGCGAACTGATCTCGACACCCCCGCCTTGCTCGAGCGCTCGGCGAAGGGCGTCGTTCTTGGCTCCATCTTTGGTGATCCCCTCGCCCGTGACGGTCACTTCGACGATGTCACTTGCAATCGCAGGTGCGCACACCCACACCAATGCAACCATAGCCACCGCGTTTCGCCAATATACTGTCTTCATTTTCAAACTCCTGGTGATTCTTCGGTCGATTCGTGCAAAGCAATCCGCCCGCGATCGTCCACGACGTCGGCCACGCAGTCAATCCAACTCAATATCGCGAGAGTCGCTGGAACTCAGACAATGCGTCAGCACTGGGCGTTAGCAACGATTCTCGAGACTCGCTCTCTTTGGCATCTATCGGTCGCCTACGATCGACTTTGATGATGACAGAACCTCGTTTTTCGACCCCCAGAGGTGCTTTGTTGGCGCTGGACTGGAAAAACCTGTCAGATCTTGCCGAGTTTCGCATAAGCGGTCCTCGTGGGTTGAATTACACGTGTTAGAGTCAGATAATACCGCAAGGGCCGAACCCGTTCCGCCTCGTCGTAGGCTTGATCGTTGAGGGGGTGCTTGTGGCGGATCCAGAACCAGAGCGCTGGTGGTCAATAGGATCGGAGTTGACTGAATGACATTTTGCAGACATCGCTGGTTCCTCGCGCCCAGGCTGATTCTAGTCTTGGGGGTTTGCTCTCTTACGGGCCACGCTTGGGCGGAAGATCGCCCCGCTCACGACCTAAGCACCGAATCAGCCGAGCTGGCGAAAGATGTTGCCAGCTCGCTCGGCCTTTCTGAGGTCGTCGCGGCCACGATCATCCCGGCGCGCGTCTCCGGCAACGTGATTGCGATTGACGTTCCACTGCCAGACGGTCCAGTCCGCCTTCTTCTCAAACCTCATTCGGTTCGATCCCCGAACTATCGCCTTGTCGTCCAGGGGCCGGGGGGAATCTACGATGATCGCGAGCCGGGCGTCGAGCACACCTATCGAGGCGTCGTCGAAGGTATTGATGGGAGTGCGGTGGCTGCGTCGATCGAAAATGGAGCGGTCCGCGCCTTGGTGCTGATTCCGGGGCGCGATCGCATTTGGATTGAACCGTCGCGCGGTAGCGTCGCCAACCTCCACGCGGTTTATGGCGACAGCGCCGTCACCGCCGGCGGACGATGCGGGCTGACCGAGCACACGCTGAACGCGGCGGATGTCGTACACCTTGATTCCGCGGCCCCCGCCGCCCCAGCGACGCAGGTTGTGGCAGGACTTCCGAACGAGACCTGGTTCGCGGAATTGGCTATCGATTCGGACGTCGACTTTTTCGACCGGTTCGGATCGGTGGCGGCGACGGAGGCGCGAATCAATTCGATCATCAACACGGTTAACATTCAGTATGAGCGCGACGTCGGCATTCAGCATGTTATTTCGCACATGATTATTCGCACCGAGTTCGTCTCTATGTATTCTTCAAGCTCCGCGAACTCGCTGTTGTTTCAGTTTTCAGACTTTTGGTTCAGGTTTCAGGGGGGTGTTCAGCGAGACACGGCGCACCTATTTACGGGCAAGAGTCGTTCCGAGGGGATTCTGGGGCTTGCAAACTTTTCCGGGCTTTGCGACACCAGAGAAGGCTATGGCCTCAGCGGGTACAACAAGCGATGCAACGCGGGCGATAACGCCGGAAACACCTGTAGAGACGACACACAGTGTCCCGGTGGGGCCTGCGTCGATGCCGTTTGCCAGTCGTTCGCCTGCCGAACGGATGTGACGGCACATGAACTTGGACACAACTGGGCTGCCCCGCACTGTCCGCCGCCGGACTTCTGCCAGGGTTGGACGATGCATCCGTCGATTCAGGGCGCGAATCGATTTCATCCGGACATCACCGTCCCACGGATTCTTTCCTACCTCGCGACTGTCACGTCGTGCCTTATTCAAGGCGACGAGTTGATCGACCTCCTGCTTGATCCCCCCACCGCTGACGTGGGCGGCGGTAACGAGCTTCAGTTGTCGGCGACTGCGGATTTCTTGTATGGGATTGATAAGGATGTCACTGCACTCGCGATGTGGTCGATTGATCGGCCTGAGTTTGCGACGATTGATCCGACCGGACTATTGGTCGCGGGGGCGGTCACGACCGCGGAAGTGGTAACCGTCACGGCGACGTTCACGTTCGATGGAATGGTGCAACAGGCAACCAGCGCCGTTACAATTCAACCAGCGCCGCTCGCCCCGATCGCGGACCCCGATACGCCGGAGAAGAACCGATATATCAGTCTGGTTCTGCCTCCGGTTGCCGGCGCGACCGCACTGAAAGTTACGTTCGTCACGTTGCAGAGGCCCGTTCCTCCGAATCTTGGGATGTTTCCGCCGTTCAATTTCGCCGGGGCCGAAGGTCGGTCGCTCTGGGTTGGCCCGCCCAGGGTATGCGCGGATATCGCTTCGCCTAACCGTGACTACATGTGCGCCCAACTTTCATGTGAGCCTCATTACTTGGACGATTGGGGCGATGAAGTGATCCACGTTGCGGGCGCGGAGATCATGCCCAGTTCGGAATACGATGTTCGCGTGATCCCTGCTACATGCGCGGGGGCTGAGGACGCGTGCGTGTTTGCATCGCCACCGCTTCGGATCGCGACGCAGCGATGGGGCGATGTGACCCCGCCATTTCAGGACCGGTCGCCGGGTGTTACGTCTGCGAGCGAGCCTACGATCCTCGATGTGACAGTCGTTATCGACCGCGTCAAGCAGCTCCCGACCTCGGCGCTCAAGCCGATTGTTCAGCTCTGGTCGATGGGCAATGGCGTTGACCTTGACCTCGACGTATCGGTCCTTGATATCACTTTGGCGATCGACACGGTCAAGCGTCGCTCCTACCCGTTTTTCGGTCCTTGCGATTGTCCCGCCTCTGTCCCCTGCCCTCTCCTTGACCGATGCGGACGATGCGTTCCGCAGTAAGCTCGAATGGGTCTGGTTTCTTGACGATAATCGAGACGGGGTGCGTCTTTCCTGGACACTAACCGTCGAGACTATTTCTACGATGACCGTTTTCAAGTGGCGCCGGTGCCGGCGCGATCGATCATTTATTCGTGCTGTAGTTGCATCCGGCACGCTCTGCGTTTTGTGCGGCGCGTGCGGCGATGTGTTTCCGCCGGTCCCTGCGCCGCTCTTTACTATCGGACTCGAGATCAACGGCAAGCAGGTTGACTCGGCGATCCTTGATACGGGCGGGGGATATGAGTTGATGCTTCAGGAAAGCATCGGCCTGCCTGTCTTTGATGAAGTCGAAGTGCTTGCGTTTGACGGTCCGGAAATGGTCGGCGTCGCGGAGGGTTTTTCCTACACGATTGACGGGACTTCGTTCACGGCACAAGCCGCGATCGTTGGGATATCCATCTGCGACTGCAACGGGGTCGGATACCTGTTCCTCCGAAAGGCGGGGCAAACCTTGGCTGTCGACTTTGACGCGAACGAAGCCTTTTTGCTTGACGACGCGCCATCTGTCGGCGTGCAGATTGATTTCGGTGAACCGCCCGATACGTTGCCGCATTTCGATAGCGCGTTTCTGACCGTCGAGGTTTCCGTTGGAAGTAAAACGCTCGTGCTAAACGGACTTCTTGACACGGGGACCAACGGCACGGTCATGCGACGCGGACTATTCGATGCGCCCACGCGCCCCTTGCAGCCTGACCGACTGGACATCACGATCGGTCGCGATGAACTCGGCGTTGTGGCCGCGAACGTGCGTCTGTTCGACACGCCGGGGCTTCCCGACATTATATTGGGTACGGACGTGATGCGCGCGTGGAGCGATCGTTGGTTCTTCACCTACGCGCCGCGCGGTGGAACGGTTACAGTGGAACCAAGAACCGCCAACGCGGTCGAAGACATTCTCGCCGGGACACAACTCCCTCGCTAACCCTTTTCCAGCAGGCGATCGATCTCGCTGACGACTGTCTTCCAGGAAGCGCGGTGGCTGATCGACATTGGGAAGACCTGCCGAACGACTCCGCTTTTGTCTATGAAATAGGTTGTCGTGCGATCGTATTTGGGCGTCGCCTTTCGACCGAAGTCTGCGGCGATTGCGAAGCGCGGCGTCTTGCCTTTGAACGCCTTCATGAATTTCCTTGCGGATTTCAAGTCTGTGTCTTCCTGCGAGATGGCGATGGCGACGGTGTCTCGTTTTTCAAGTTGGCGGTACATTTTCTGCAACTGAACCAGTTGCGTTGCGCAATTCGGTCACCAGTGGGCGCGGTAGGTCGTGATGAGAACGTTCTTCTTGCCACGAAATTGGGAAAGCGTTGCGTCTCCGCGGGTCAACTTGGGAAGCCGGAAGTCGGGCGCTTCCATGCCGATTTGCAGAAGGTCTTCGGTTCCCCACTGCGAACTCGCTGCATCGACGGGCGTGGCTATCGCTCCTGGTTTGATCGGGAGTGAAAGTCGTTTTCTGACGAACCGCATGTTGCTGCCCGAGGAGTCGGACACGTACGCGATGACGTTGAGGTTGATGGTGTCGCCGGCGCCTGGTTTCTTGAGGAGCTTGAAACCGATGCTCTTGGTGGGGCTATCGAGTAGCTGTTCGTAGGGCATCTGGAGGAAGTCGTTGCGAGCAAGTTGGTTGTAGGTAATGATGTGCTTACCGGAAAGCTCGATGCTGTCCGGAACGTCAAGTTGAAGCAGCGGAGCGGGCACGCCAGCTTTGTCTGCACCGATTCCGCCGGGGAGGCTCACAGAGACGACGATCGCGTACTCCCTTCCCGGACTAAGCTTGGCTGCTTTCAAGGTTGCTGAGACGCTTAGATCAGGGCTGGCGGCGGCGAGCGACGCTAGCAGCAATACGGGGATCGATGCAATCATGAGTTCCTCCACGTGACGCCTATTCGTCACGGATAACATTCCAACCGGACGAGCAAGTATTGCAAGCGGGGACAAGGGCGGAATTCAGAAAAGCGAATTCTGACCGCTGAAATGGGCGACGCGGATCCTTTTCGCCGCGGGTCGCTTCATGCACGCACGGCGCGGTACGCTTGTCGCTGGTTCGAGTCCATTTAGCCAGCGCCGCTCACGGACAAACGGTCGGACCGGCGAGCGCGTATGGAACGAGCTTTAGCGCGTCGACTACGATCGTGATGTCTGTGACGTTGGGGCTGCGGTCGCGCGGATTCGGATCGGTATCTCGAATGTAAGCCTGGATCTCTGTGAATGCCGAGCCGGGGATATCCTTGACCCGATCAATAGTATGCACGAGATCCGACACGTCGACCTGACCGCTACCGTCCACGTCGCCGTGTCTTGAAGTCTCCACCAATAGAGGACTGGAACAACTTCCCCCAGCGCCCGGGCGAACGATATCGACGTCGTACTGAGAGCTGGGAATCACTTCGCGGCTTGTCACGTTCAGCACGTCAGTTCCCAACAACGCAGCCCAGTCGGCCCACTCCGGATCGCACCCCAGCTTGGCGCATTTGTAGGTCGTCCCGAATGCAGCCGAGTCCTCGCAATCGAGGTCCGGCGGACTAACACCGGTGAAGCTATTGACGTAGCGATACTCGCCCTCGGACGCTGAGAAATCCGGTGTGCCGGGAGGAATCGGAGCTTCGGGGTCGTGGAGCGACGTGAGCCTTACGCGTAGAGCGATGCTTTGCCCCGCAAGCTCTGGCGGAACGACGAACGAGATGTACCGGTTTTTGTCCATTCCCTGCGGTTCGGGGAGAACTCGCTCGACCCCCGTCAAGAGCAGCGGCAACGGTCCACCCGGGTCGTCCACCGCAAGCGTCACCATCGATTGATCCATATCCGCTCCGTCCGATACGGTCAGTGTACACGTCAGGACTGTGGCTGAGAGCGGCGCGCCGATGCGGGCAACCGACTTGTTCGCATCCCCGATTTGAATCGCCGGATCATCGCAAGTCCAAAGGTATGTGAGCGTTTCGGGACCGGCGTCGGCGTCGGAGCTTGCGTTACCATCAAGTTCAACGCAGTCACCGATCAAGACGGCAGCCGGTCCGCTTGCCGAAGAGACCGGCGCGATGTTGGCGGTGATTGGCTCTGTGTATGCGGGAGAAAACCCGTCGATGACCTTGCTTGCCCGCAATTGAATCCACTCTGAACCCGCCGAAAGCGGCGGGCCAAGGGAGACCAGTTCCGCTTCGATCGCAGCAACGAACGCGTCCTGCTCAACCGCAGAAAATAGATCGCAATTGTAATAACCCATCGGATTAGAGAGCTGGTTCTGGATTTCGATCGCTCCGTCGGTTGCATACATCTCCGACCAGTAGCCCGTGACGGGCATTTGCGTGAGCAGGTCTACATACCTGGTCAGGTTGAATCCCGCCTGGACCGTTTGGTTGTGGCCACATTCCAACGCATACGGAGGATCACCGATCAAAAGAACCGTTTCCGCTTCCTCCGCCGACAGCCAAATCCACGACGAGTCGACGATCTCGTTGCCCCACGGATTCGTGCTAGCAGCGTACAGGTGATCCGCGTGGCCCAGTACGATGCCGTCCGTGTCGGCGCATGGTGGACTCGCGCAACAGGGCGGTTCAGAACAACACGCGTCCTCGCCAGGGCCATCGCATTGCTTGCGCGCGAAGGGAAGACGGATCGCTCTGTGACCCGGCTGGTGAATGCTTACAGTCTCACCGATCGCCGGCAAGTTAATCGTAACCGCCGCTTCGGCAAAGAAATTGCTCGACTGCTGGCAACCGATCCCATCCACAGAATGCCGCTCAAGAAACCCTTCTATCGGAAAGTAAATGGCGTCGTAAGGCGTATAACTGACGCCGTACTTTTCCTCAAAAGTACCAAACGCGGAACCGTGCGTGGAATGTGCGCGCCACCAATCCGTCAACGCGAAAGCCGTCCCGGCTTGTGTCGGGCGGATGATGTCGAGCGCCGCGAGGAAATGAAAAACCACACGAGGGTTCCACATCGACACCGTCGCTCCTCCCAGCCCGATTCCTAGAAAATTATACGTTGTGTTCCCTTCGGCGTCCGGATCGGCGGGGCTAAGCAGGTCGCGACTTCGCAAGTACGTGTAGTCGAACAGGCCGCCGGTATCCAAGTCGAGAAGCGACCAGTCGATCTGAAAAAGATCAGAACCATGAACCTCGAACCATAACGTGTGCGCGACGTAGGCGAGGTAACTGTCGCGAGCGTCAGCGAGCGATATTCTTTCATCTCCCACGATGTTCACAATGGGCGTCGGTCGATTGGGGATTGGCAATTCCAAGCCTTGCTCCAGACGCAAAATGTAACCTCGCAACTGATCCTGCATTGCCTGCGACCACCCATCAAAGGCATCAGGACTAAAGGCCTCCGGGGGCCACCGCAGCGCATCGTTGATGCGCCCGGCGTTGGCGGCGAGGAGCAATCCGTACTGCGTAGAAGGGTCTGCGGGATCAATATCGACCGCTGTTATGTATCGAAGTTTCGCCTCGAAGACGTCGTTTACGTTGTCGAGATCGTGCAGTTGCGGTGGCAGCGTCATCGTTGCGCGGATGTCCGCCGGTGTCACCGAAAGTGTCATGGGCGCAGTCGGATTGATCGCGGAAGATTCAGCCCCAACGGCAATCGCGGGTAGGCGCGTCGAAAACTGACCGATGAGTTGCCCAGAAGAAAATACCTCGAATGTGACCGGAAGACTCGCCGGACTGTCGACGTTCCCAACATTTTTCACGCGGAAGAATACCTGATTCTGGTCGTTCACGGCTGCAATGAGGAATAGATCGAAGCCCTGACGAGGAGGAAGCGAGATATTCATTGACATGGACTTGCCAAGAAGTTCGTCGACCTCATCTCCGGGCGATCCCCAGGAGAGCTTGACCAAGACGCGCCGACTTTCGCCGTGAAGACGCACGCCCGTATCAAGTTCGAGCGTTTCGTCCGGTGCAAGGAGGATTTGACCGGCCGGGATCGCAATGGAGGCGGCGTGCCAGTGATCGACATAAATATCGACAACACCGGGTTGAGACGGGAAGGCAAAACCCGTTCCACGGTTCGATATCGTGACATAGAATCGCCCCTGCGAATCAACTCGCATGCTGTCGATGCGGTAGCTTGGCGAGACGGGCGGGATCGCGACCGCCGTGACGGTCGCAGTAAAGCAAGCAAAGGCGGCGAGTTTTCCGAGACGTCTTGCAAACACAGGTCTGCCCCCTTCTTGCGCACCGGCGTGACCGGAGCAATTTCTAACCGGCGAAATGAAGGGAATACCCAACGGTTGGTAAGCCCCCGCCCTACGCGCCCATTCTGCCGTTACCCCATCAAAAGGTCAAGAAAAATCTGACAAAACTGCACCGCTGTGCGAACGGGCAGGATCTCTGATTGGGGGGGGGGGCGACGCCTGAGTCGCGACTTCCGGGGCGGCGGAGACCCCTGTTGCCCAACGAACGGACTGACTTCTTGATTTGTTATTCAATAAATGGTAGACTTGCGGCATGACACGCGGCCGACCGAGAGAATTCGACGAAAAACAGGCCCTAGAGGCTGCCATGGGCGTTTTCTGGAGAAAGGGGTACGACGGGACATCTTGCGAAGACCTGCTTGCTGCCATGGGACTCAATTCAGGCAGCATGTACGCCAGCTTCGGCGACAAGAAGACGCTTTATGACAAGGCATTCGACCTTTACTGCGAGACCATGTTCTCCAAAGGGCTTGCTGTCCTCGATGGTACCGGTTCGCCGCTTGAAAATGTCCGGGCTTTGGTCGAGTGTATCGGCGAAAACCTACTTTCTTCGGACTGCAAGGGGTGTTTCGTCGGAAATACGCTCATCGAGTTCGCAGCGGAAAACAAGGGCGTGGCCGAGACCGCGCGGCGAGTCATGCAGAGATTGCAGGACGCTTTCGAGCAAAAATTGAGCGAAGCCAGCTCTACCGGAGAGTTGTCGAGCGAACTTAATCCAAAGGAAATAGCGGCGTTTCTAGTGAGCACCGCCCAAGGACTCAACGTCATGGCCCGGGCAGGGGCTGGAAAGGAGACTATCCATGCCATCATAAAAACAACCCTTTCGATGCTGAGATGATTTTTTTGGACAGTTTTTGAATGCTTACTCAATATATGCAGGTTCTTCGTGAACAGGCAGCGGTCTCATCCGCTAGAGGGCGGACCGCAGTCAGAAGCAGATTCCACCAACAACAAACCAAAGGAGAGAGCGAAATGACCGCAATCGAATTCATCCGAATGGGCCTTGAGACCAGCAAGGCTGCTACGCTCGGACTCATCGAGGACATGAAAGACGCCCCACTCACCCAGCCCACCGCCAAAGGCGGGAACCACCCGCTTTGGATACTGGGCCACCTCGCCTACTCGGAGGCCAATGTAGTGAACCACATCATCCTCGGGAACGAGAATCCTCTGATCCATTGGAAGGGTTTGTTCGGTGACGGCGGGGAACCGGTCGCAGACGCGGCACGCTACCCATCGATGAAGGAACTTACCGAGGCGTTTGACGTCGCCCGCTCGAATACGCTCGGCGTTCTGGATGGTTTGGCTGAGAGCGATCTCGATCAACCAAGCAAGAATTGTCCGCCGGATCGCGAGGCCTTCTTCGGAACAATCGGCAAGTGTTTTCTAATACTCACCCTCCACCCCGCGATGCATCGCGGTCAGGTCGCCGATGCTCGCCGCGTGCTCGGGCGACAGCCGCTCGTTGCGTAGTAACCTAACAGGCAAGCGCCGTAGCCGGTACTCTTCCCAACCGGCTGCGCGCTTGCCGCCTTGGAATCAAACAGGGACAATAGGAATCATCGCTGAGTCGCTTGGCAGAGCTTTGTGATCTTCGGCGATGGGATCATGACCTTCTGACGGAGACAGATTCGTGCGACGCATCATACCGCCCCTATGGGTTGCCCTCGCGATCTTGGCCATGGCTATTTTACACGGTCAACTTCCGATGCGCTCTCTGGTCCCGCCATCGCTGCGACTCGGCGGTTATGCCCTGATCGCGGTGGGGCTTTTCCTTGCTTTGTGGTCTATCACGCTGTTCGCGAAGGCTAAGACACCGGTTAAACCGTTTCTGAAATCGACCGCATTAGTGACGGGCGGTCCTTTTCGTTTCAGTCGCAACCCGATCTATCTGGGGATGGTGGTCTTGCTCCTTGGAGTTGCGATCCTGTTTGGAACGCTGACGCCATTTCCCGTCGTGGTTGTCTTCGCGATCGTTATCGATCGCGGTTTTATTGTCCACGAAGAACGCCTTTTGCGCGAAACGTTCCCGGGCAACTATGACGACTATTGTGAGCGGGTCCGAAGATGGCTCGGTCGGCGAAGCGAGTGAAACGATTAAAGTGTCCGCGACGGGTGGCGCGACTACTTCTTGCGGGCAACGACGATCATAAACAAGCCGAAATGCTTCAGGGGTGTGCGCTCGAGGATCCGATTCGCCCAGTCAAGAAAGGCAAACGGCAGAACGACGATATGACGCTTCTGCTCCACGGCGAAACCCGCCTCCTCCAGCATCGAAACGATCCGCCGCATCGATAGGAATGACGGCGAACCATCGTCGAAGAACATATTTTGAAACCCAAGCTTGCGAAGGAGACTGCGACCACGCTCGATCAGTGTCGCCGCCGGGTTCGTTGTCGAGATGAGCAGACGCCCGCCAGATGACAGCACCCGATGAGCCTCGGTCGCGAATCGCTCTGGCTGGGCGAGATAGTAGATCATCTCCGAACTAATCACAGTATCGACGGACGCATCCGCCACCGGAATTGTCTCCGCATCAAAGCAGACACTTCTGCAACCCGCCTTCGCGCTCGCGATCCCGCACATTTGCGGGGAAATATCAGAATGAATCGCCCGCGAGGCGTCATCCAAAGCACAGGTGACCGCGGCCGTCCCGCCGCCGACCTCCAAACTCATGCCGCTCACAAACGGAACCAGCGTCTCGACACGACGAGCCATCGTGTAGGCGTTACTCGTCGCATCGTAAACGGTCGCCGCGTCATCAAAGATCGCGGCAACCCGCCGGTTCGGATGGAAATGGACGCGTGCATCGCCCGTGATGGTAGCACTCATTCGCCACCTCCATCACGTGACTTCTTTCGTCCGATGGCGAATGCGTTCACGCAAAGTGATCGCATAAGCGGAATCGCTCCGGCGATGCGATCTGCGGCGAGACCCACTAACGGCGGCACTGGAATCTTCAAATATGGAAGCGATGCTACCGGTGCCCACATGAACCGTCCGGAATCAACGACGTCCAGACCAGCCCCTTCGAACAAATCAACAAGTCGCCGAAGGTCAATCCGTTCGACGTGGTGTTCATCTTTCACTAAACCAAGTCGCCCTGCTACGTCATCCCACACGGGATTCGGTGACGAAGCGACAACAATCCCGCCAGGACGAAGCACACGCGCGGCCTCCCGGACTGCCTGCTGCGGGTCTTCAACATGTTCCAGAAGTGCAAGCATCGAAACTGCGTCCTGCGACTCCGACTTAATCGACGCGGGAAGTTTCATCGCGTCACCGAAGAGTATCTCCACATTGCCGGGAAGCGAGTTCGCCAATCCGCGAAGTTCGTCGCTATACTCAACCCCAACGTACCGACCGCTCCCCAGCCGACTGGCCATGTACGAAAGCGACCGCCCCTCTGCCGCCCCGACATCGAGCAAGTGAACGGAATCTGCGCTGACGAACCTTTGCACCGCGCGGATCACAACTTCCCCGCGCGTCCGATATCGAAACCGCAGCACACAGCTCTCTTTCCGAGCTGCCGCGTACGCTGCTGTCATCACACCTGCGTATGGTTGCGAAAGCGCCGCCAAAGTCGTTCTCCAACATCCCGGCACATCGCCCGGGGCAAATCAGTTATCGGTCGTCTGCATCTTGAATCGATCCAGAGAATCCTATGCTTTATCGGCACGTGGGCCACGCCGATAGAACGGGGATGCAAGCATTGCGCCAACCCACTACATACTGCCCGACCAGCGCGCGCTGCGCCGATAGGTGGTTTCTCGCCGCCCTCGTAGCCATCACGCTCGCTGCGCTCAGTCTACGCCTCTATCACCTTGGCTACGAGAGCCTGGACATGGATGAACTCGTCCAGGTCAAGGGCTACTCGCTGTCCCCGTATGGACTCGTCATGTGGGCGGCGATCATGGGTCAGCCAATCCTCGACTACGTGATCGGTGCGACATTGTGGCGTGCGGGCCTTGCAGGAACGGATGCTGCGGTACGCATTCCGGCGGTGCTCTTCGGAACCGGCGGGGTACTGCTTTTTGGCCTTTGGTCGCGGCAAATCGCAGGTCGCGGCGTTGGTCTTTCCGCCGCCGTATTTCTTGCGGTCTGCCCGTTCCATATCATCCTTTCGCAGCAAGCGCGGCAGTACACTCTTTTCCTGTTCTTTGCACTCGCAACCTTAATGGTTTTTGATCGAGCGCGTCGTTTGCGAAGTACCGGAGCATGGATTCTATTTTCCGTAACGCTACTGGCGCTATTGATGACTCGCTGGGTCGGACCGCATGTCATCACGATCGGCATCTCCGGATACACGATCGCGATGTGGGCGGCAGCGCACAGATCGCGCGACCCGATTTCGATCGATCGCGAAAAGGGAAACCTGTATGCGACAACCGCGGCCATGACCGTGCCGTATCTCGTCAGCATTCCCATGTACGTACTGATTCTCCAGCAATCGCGCGGCGCGGTCTCCCGGAATTTTTCGCACTGGATATTCCGTGCCTGCGATCACCTTGCGGACGCTTTCTTCGCTACATTTGCTGGCTATTCGGCGCGCACGGTCTTTGGCTCGCATTCGCCGGAGGGGTGGTTTGTCGCTGCCGCCATCATCCTGCTGATCGTTGGTTCCATCCAACTCGTACGACAATCGTTCCGCCCGTACAACCGCCACTCAGCCATCTTCCTCGCTTCGCTTTACAGCTTTCCGATCCTTTTCGCTGCGATCTACGCGTGCCTGACAGGAGCGATGGCGAAGCCACAGTATTTGCTCCTGTTGGTGTTGCCAGTGTTTTTGAGCCTGGCGATCGCGGCGAAGATTGTGCGTGATACACTTGCGACGCGGTCGCCGCTTGCTGGCAAGTTCGCATTCGCAGTGATTGTATGTGGGATTTCGGTCACCATGTACTCGTCGAGCGTGGATTGCCTGCAGACGCAGGACAAACGCGACTGGCGCGCGGCGATGACGTACCTGCGAGAACATGCGTCGGCTTCCGACGCATTTGCCGTCGCCGCAAGCGACACCGTCCCCGCGGCCTTCGTCCCGTTGGCGTACGGCAAACACCGTTACGGAATTCCGCAAGCCAAGTTCCTGCCGATCCGACAATCGACGCAGGCGTCGGTTCTAATGGGAGAAAAGTGGCAACGACCCGCCAGCGCGACCTGGGTTTTGGTTTACACCGACCGTATGTATCTAGGTTACGACCAGATTCGGCCACCGACCACAAGCGTGCCGGCGATGCGAATCCATCGCTTCAACGGACTGTTTCTGATCGAATCGCGCGCGGCTAATACTGCGGCAGGGCAGCTCATGGATGCGATCGCGCTGCTCTACCGCGACCTGCCATCGGCTCGCTCGCTCATTGCTCCTGCGCTTCTGCAAGCGAAGTACCTCAAAGCAACCGGCCAGCATCTCGCCGCAAGAAGAAGCCTCGGTGAAGCGTTCCGTCAGTGTCGTGACGAAAGAGAAGTGGCGATCCTTGGGGAATTGATCGAAACTGACTCGGAACCTGTCAACTGGATCGACGC
Organism: Planctomycetota bacterium; assembly: GCA_024277835.1. GTDB lineage: Bacteria > Planctomycetota > Phycisphaerae > UBA1845 > UBA1845 > JAJRUK01. The sequence continues at coordinate 19,111 of JAJRUK010000176.1, forward strand.
TCGCGCCGACGCGACCCCTACGCCATAATCCCGAGCCGCGGGTCAAGCGCAAGGCCTTAGTTCCATTGGAAACGGGTGGGCGTTTGCGTTACACGAACTTGATTTTGCGTGCCGCGAAGAGACACATTCGGAGCAAGATCAGACCGTGTCGAAAACGTGAGATGTTCGTCTCGCCGTAGGTTCGTGCTTTGTAGTGGACCGGTACGTCAACGATCTTCAGATTCGATCGCGATGCGCCAAACAGCAAGTCGAAATCACCAAACGGGTCGAAATCACCAAAGTAGGATCGGTTGCGAGCGATCTTTTCGTAATCGTTTCGTGTGAGCACCTTGGTGCCACAAAGCGTATCGCGAAAACGCTGCGATAAAAGAAACGTGAAAATCCCGCCGAACGTCTTGTTGCCAAGCAGGTTCAGGAATCGCATGGCTTTCTTGTCCATCATGTAGACCATGCGCGACCCATTGATGAACTCGCCTCGCCCCTCGGCTAGCGTGTGAAAGAAAGTCGGCAGCTCCTCGGGCGGGACACTGATGTCCGCATCAAGGATCATCAAGACGTCACCGGTCGCGGCGGCAAACCCCTTGCGCACCGCGTCGCCTTTTCCCTTGCCGTCTTGCTGCATGATCTTGATTGTGAGCGGGCCGCGGTACTCCGTCGCGATTCGCTGCAATTCCGCCCAGGTGTCGTCGGTGCTATGGCCCTCGACGAAAATGACCTCTTGATTGGGTACGAATTGCGGAATCCGATCGAGGAGTCGCTGAAGGTGTCCCGATTCGTTTCTGGCGGCGATGATGATCGACGCACTTTTTGGCCTCGCTTGTTCCAGAGTCTTCGGATCGACGGATCGCGCGACCGTGACACTGTTTAGCCCAAGATGATGCAAGATCGGAAGGTTCGCGACGACGCGATTCATGAACGCTGAAAAGAGGGGCACATAGAACGGTGCGGGTGTCATCGAAAACGCTCGTACCGTTTCAAAACCCGACAGGCGAAGGAGATGGTCGATCTCTTCGGATGGAATCCAGTTTTGTTCCGGCGTCACTTGCTTCAGTCGCGTCCACTCAAGAACGCGTAGCAGTGGCTGCCAGAGTTTGCTGCATTCGACAATAATTAAACGCGTTCTCGAATGGCAGACCGACTGAATGGCCCTAAAAAGGGCCTGCAAATCGTATATTTCTTCGAGAGTTTGCGAAACGATCACGTAGTCGAACTTCACGCCGAGCTGATCCACATGCTCGCCGGGCATCTGCAGAAACTGGAGCGATTCATATCTACGCGTCGCCTCGGAGGTGAACCCGTCGTTGAGATCAACGCCAACCCCGACGCTCGGACGAAGCGCGGAGAGCAACTCGCCCGTCCCGCATCCGATGTCGAGGACTTTGCTCCCCGGTTCGACAATATCGCAAAGGCGATCCTGAATTCGCTTGTAGTAGTATCGACTCCAGCGACTTCGAAGCTCGCCGCTGACTCGGCTATAATGTTTGCGCAAGGATTCGCGTCGCCGCACTGCATCGCGATCGGCGGCGTGTGCCCCTGCCACCGCCTCCAGGTTTGCATAAAGTTCGCTCAAGACCCATCCACCTCGGTACGAGCAAGATCGCCAATGCGCAGAACATGCGCAAAGGCACAACTCCGATGGATTATCGGCGAATAGAGTCAACGCCTTTTGCAGGCGTCAGGAAAGCGAATCCGCCCCATGCCCGGGCGATTCGGTCGCGGAAGAAACAAGATGGTCTCGCATTGCTTCGAGGAATTGTTTCATGGTCGCTCGATAGCTAAAACGATCGACGACCACCTCCCGCATCCGGGCCGCTGACTGCGTTCGGGACTCTTCATTTTTGAGGAAGAACTCCGCCCGCGCACCGAACTGCTCCGCTGAATCGAAGACGATCTTCTCAAACCCGTCGAACGCCTCATCAGGATGAGGGCACTCCGCGGCCGAGCGAATCCACTCGATAAGGTCAAAGGCGTGATGGTTGCCCCGCTCGACAAACGCCCCGAGAATCGTCGCGAGATGCTCCTTGATTTGAGCGTCACCGTGCGCGAGAAGCGCGTCGCTATCGACAATCCCAAGCTCGCGCATCCGCCGGTCGAGCGCTGAAAAACTTCGCCCATGCAGATCGTGCGGAACCAATCGCGACATGAAAAAACCGCCAGCCGCCAGCCCATCCAACGCTCGCTGGTGAATAAACCCGGCGGGCATGAGTTGCAGGTTGATTTTCGACGCGCGATACAAACAAAGAAGCTCCCGCCCATTCTCGACAGGACCGGCGGCGAACCCAGAGAGCGTAGGGTGATCCTCCCAACCGTTCCCGTAAATCCGAAACACCCTACCGGTAGTCCTTGCCCACTGCCCCACCCACTCAAGCGCCTGATGACGAAAGATACGATCGGCAAGCCTCCAAAGATACCAGTTTCGCAACCTGCCCTCTAATGCGGGGTCCAGCGAGGTTATCCCATTGGACCGACATGCTTCTGCAATGACCTCCGACATCGCATATTGATCCAGAACGCGATGCCGCTCGACAGCACTTGGGACGAGTTTGTAGAGCGCATCAAGCAGCGCCACGACTGCGGGGTCCGTAAACAGCGATCGTTCTTGCTGATGAAACGCGGCCGGCGTCTGCGACGCGTGACTCACGAAGGAAACGTCGCAGGAAAACCGCACAGTCTCGTCGTCCGAAAGGGGTTCGCCCGCAAACTGTTCCGGGCAGGTCGGTACACATGCGTGGAGTAGCTGCGACGCACGCACGCCCAGCGTCAGGCAACGATGCTTGGAACATCCAGCGATGAAGTCATACGGAGCGATCTTTGCGAGGTTCTCTTTCGTGATGACGTGGGGCAACTGATCCTGATCCCACGCCAGAATCGGCAAGTTGGCCGGGATCATCACACCAAACTCGGGTCGAAGGTGGTCGAGGTTGAAAAAGATGTCCGGGTCAATCTCACGAATTGCGTCGTGATAAGAAAGCGTTCCGACCGTCGTATGCCCCGTATCTTCAGTCAAGACCGTACATGAATGCCCGAGTGAATCGAACGCGCGCTGCGCGTCGCGCACCGAATGCTTCAAGAATGTCGTATGGCGACTCACCGAGGCAAGTATCCGAAGCGGTTCGCCTGAACCTCTCAATGCACCATCGAAACGCTTCGCCCAATAGTGGATGTCGCGGCCAGCGTACTGAGAATCGAGTTCCGCCAGAGACTCGAGGATCATCTGCTCACTCGTTTCAACGATTCGTGAAATATCGTTTGCGATATCCGATTGGGGCTTATCAAACACCGCGCCTGTTTGCAGAACTCGCACCGGACAAGGCAGATTCAGGTCATCGAGAAGCGTTCTCGAAAAAGCGCGGTTTGCATCCTCGCCGACGAACAAAAGAATGCGAGGGTCCGCAAGCAGCGCCGCCCAATCGTTCAGTTGAAACGCAACCGCCAATCGCGCCGGATCGCGTTCAAGCACATACAGCGCACAACTATAGTCAAGGTAAGAGTGCTCCGATCGAGCACAAACACGCTCGAAATACCGACCCAGCCCAAGACCGTCGAACAGATACGGCCCAGGAAACTGCCCGCCAATGTCGTCGGGCAACTCGCGAGTATCATCAATGACACTGTGGCGACCCAAACCCGGATACCATCGCCAATCCCCTTCGCCAAGAAGATACCGAACCTGAAACTGATCCGAGCTGTCAAGATAGAGTTCATACCGCCGCTCGTCGCGCGCCCATGCGTCGCGAATCAGCGATACGTCGACGCCGCGACCAGAGAGAGCATTGAGATTCGCGTCGAAAACGGAAGCCCGCGACGCCCAGTCCAAACGAGAACCGGGCACTGCTGAAATCGAAGACCGAGCTTCGAGCAGTTGCGCGTCCTCTCTGCATTCGCTCCCCCCTTCCTGCACCAAAGCTTGCGCTGGCTCGACCAGGTTAAGCTTCAAATACGACCGGACAGCCATCAGGCGAACGTACGTATCATCTGGCCTGGCGGCGAGGTACGGAGCGACCGAAGAACAGAATCCATAGTCATCCTGAGCCTTGATTTGCTCGATGAGGGACGAGCGATATTGGTCGGCGCTAACAGTTTGGGTCGTCATCGA
>JAJRUK010000177.1 GCA_024277835.1 Planctomycetota bacterium
CGAGAATCTCCTTGAGAAGCTCGTCTTTGGCTCGTCCGGGTGAAACGGGTCGCCAGCAGTCGTAGTCCGTTGGCAGTGCGATGAGGGCGTAGCAGATTTCCGCTTCTCGGGCGAGCCTGGCTTCGGGCATGCAGGTCATTCCGATCAGGTCGCCGCCCCACTGCCTGTGCATGTTGGACTCGGCGCGTGTTGAGAACTGTGGCCCCTCCATGCAGACGTAGGTGCCGGCGTGGTGGATCGTCGTCTCAACTTTCTCTCCTGCTGTGGCGATCAGATCGCGAAGCGTACCGCAAAACGGGTCCGCGAACTCGACGTGCGAGACAAGCCCTTCGTCAAAGAAAGTATTGTCGCGCCGAGTGGTTTTATCAATGACCTGATCGCATATGACGAGATGGGCTGGCTCGATGTTTTCGCGCAGGCTGCCGGTTGCGCCGCTTGCGATGATCGCTGTGACGCCGAGCTTTTTTAGCGCGAAGATATTGGCGCGGTATGGAATCGTTGACGGGTTGAGGTGGTGACCTTCTCCGTGGCGCGCGATAAAGGCGACGTCGATGCCCTCCCAGTTGGCGATGATCGGCGGTGCGCTTGGCGAACCGAAAGGTGTCTGCATGTCTACAGGTTGACCGCCCGCTTTCTGCAAGAGCGTTTGACCAAGACCCGACCCGCCGATGATACCAACTGTTGCGCGGTTCATTTGCATACTCCAGGTACCTGCGCCCCGTCCTCTACCCTTTCACCGACACTTGTCCCATTTCCAGGAGCGTCGTACAGCTTCTTTGGCAACGGAAGAACCCCCCTCAATCCGCCCGTGGTAAAGAGGGAACGAAGTACGGCAGACACCTTCCAGAAACTGCACTAGAAACCGGAGGGCTTACCGCCCTTTCGTGGATCGGAGACGCCGACCCATTGCGATCCGTCCCATCCGATCGCTTGGACGGCCGCCCCTTTTTGCTTCTCACTGACGACGTGGCCTCGTTTCTTGAGCGCGGCGACGGTGGACGCTGACGGGTCTTTGTCGAAATAAACCTCGTTTGGTTGCCATTGATGATGAGGCCTGATGCGTGCGACCGCATCGGGCAGAGACAACCCATCTTCTAAAACGCCAAGTATGACGTTGAAAACCGCGGTAATAATGCGCGGGCCACCCGATGCGCCGATCATGAGAACGGGTTTGCTATTCTTGATAGCGATGGTGGGCGACATGCTTGAGAGGGGGCGCTTGCCGGGGGCGATCGCGTTGGCTTCTGACTGGATCAACCCATAGATGTTGGGCTTTCCCGGATGAATCGTAAAGTCGTTCATCTCGTTGTTGAGGATCAAACCCCACTCCTCGACGGCAACGAGTGAGCCGAACGTTGTGTTGATTGTCTCCGTGCTGACGACGGCTTTGCTCTCTCGATCGACGATGGAAAAGTGCGACGTGCCCGAGTCGCTGACAAGTCCGTGCGTGCCGTATTGTTTGGGCAATCGCGTTTTGTCGGGTCGGGTTTTGCTGACGTTCATGATGGCGTGCTTGCTGGACAATAACTTGCGGACCGGGACGTTGGCGAAGTCCGTATCGCCGAGGTATCGGGCGCGGTCGGCGAAGGCATGCTTCATGAGTTCGATGCGATAATGCATCGAGCGATCTTCGTCTACGTCGCGGTGCTGGGGGAGCATGCTGAACATAGACAACATCTGGGCGATGGCCACACCGCCGGAGGACGGGGGAGGCATGAGCAGAAGATCGTGTCCGCGAAAACTCAGCTTGATGGGTTTGCGCTGCTTGGTTTTGTATCGAGCGAGGTCTCTTTCGGTGATGATCCCGCCACGATCCTTCATGGTCTTGGCAATCGCCGCGGCGACCTCACCTTTGTAGAAGGCGTCGGGGCCTTCTTTGCCGATTTTTTCGATCAGGTTCGCAAGGGCTGGTTGCTTGAGCGTGTCGCCGACCGCGTGGAAGTTGCCCTCATTGAGATGCGTTTTCCAGACGTAGCTGCATGACGTCTTTAACTCGGGATGTTTTTCAAACTTCTTAGCAACGCTTTTGATCGCGCGAACGTAGTCTGCATCAACGGGGAAACCCTCTCGCGCGAGCCGAACCGCAGGCGCGACCACCGCCTCAAGCGACATGGTCCCCCACTTGGCAAGCGCTTCGGCGCGACCGGCCACCATTCCGGGAATGGCGACGGCGAGCGCACCGATTTCGCTGGGACGAGCGCCGGTTGATTGCGCGGTCGATGCGAACATGTCGCGGGTCGATGCTGCCGGCGCGGTCTCGCGGAAGTCTTGAACGACATACTTCTTATCGCCAAGGCGAGCCATCAAGAAACCGCCGCCGCCCAAACCTGTGCTGTAGGGTCTGACCACTGCGAGCGCAAACGAGACAGCCACCGCCGCGTCGATCGCGTTTCCACCATCGGCGATGATCCTCCTCCCAACCGTGGACGCGATCTCAGAGTCGGTCGCGACCATGCCAAACGCACCGTGAACGACCCAATCGGGGTCGGCTGCGGTGACCGCGGCGGGTGATGACACTGTCGCAATGAGAACCGAGAGAACAATCGCGAACCGATTCGTAACCGATGTGAAACATTTCGACTGCATGGGTCTATCGCCTCCTAAAGAAAACCCTAGCCAACAAGGATACCCACGGTCGTTTTCGTGTCCACTTGCCAGCATCGTAACAGGTTTGATAATCGGCGGCGTGACCAGCACGCTTGAAAACGACGACGCCACATCGGGCAAGCACTATATCCTCGGAACCGCCG
>JAJRUK010000178.1 GCA_024277835.1 Planctomycetota bacterium
GATGAAATGGGCGCGAGCAGGGGCGACTCGACCTGTGGCGGCAGCTTTCCGGAGACCGTCGCCAACCTTTCCGTGACGGTCTGGCGGGCGCGGTAGATGTCCGTTCCCCATTCAAACTCGACCCACACGACGGCGATTCCGACGGCCGTTGCTGACCGAATGCGCCGGACGTTTGCTGCCCCGTTGACGGTCGATTCAATGGGGAACGTAACGAGTGTCTCCATCTCTTCCGGTGCCATGCCATGGCCCTCGACGAGAATCGTCACGGTCGGGGCGGTCAAATCCGGGAAGACGTCCACAGGGACAGTCGTGGTCACGAAAGCGCCGACGACCATGAGTATCGCCGACAAAATGACGACAGCGAGGCGGTTAGCGAGAGACCAGCGTATGAGTGCGTTAATCATCGTCGTAAGTCCGCCTTAGTGAACATGCCCCGCGCCGAATGACGACGGCGACTGTGACGCCAGTTTGAGTGCGTAGGAACCTTCCGTAGCCACGCGCTCTCCAATCTCAACTCCGCTTTCGATCTCGACGAATCCGTTGTCCCGAATGCCGAGTTCGAGTTCGCGTCGCTGGAAGGTCTCGCCTCCCAGCATGACGAACGCGATGGGTCGTCCGTTGTCCATCACGACAGCCTCCTCGGGAATCGCAACGACATCGACCGCCCTGTGCGTGGCCACATGAACCTCGGCCAACATGCCGACGCGAAAACGACCGTCGGGGTTGGGAAGTTCGTACGTAATCGGGACAACGCGTGACACTTCGTTCACAACGGTTCCCAGATGCACGAATTGTCCGCCCGCTTCGCCAAGGATGTCCGTCCGCCAGCCGGGAAACGCGGGGAGACTCAGCGTCGCGTCGGGGTGGGCGCTCAGCAATCCAAGGTCGAACTCCGAGACGTTGGCCCTGACCCAGACATGCTCGGCGTTGATGATTCTGAACACAGGCACGTGTTCTTCAACGTGCTCCCCTTCGATACTGGCTGATTCGACAACGACGCCCGAGATGGGTGCTTTGATCGGTATGTGGCGTCGCCCGGTCTGCCCCTGACTCATGGCGATGTCTTTGTCCGCTTTCGCGTGAAGCTCAGCCAGGTGTTTTCGAACGGCATCATTGGCTCGCTTGGAGGCCATCGCGGCATCGTGTTCTGCTTGTGCGATTTTCAGATCTTGCTTGACCTTGTCGAGTTGCTGATCGGTACCGATGCCTTTTTCTAGAAGCTCGTCCTCGCGGTTCTTCGCTCGCCTTGCGAAATCCAGCTTAGCCTTCGCCGCAAGAACGCCTCTTTCAATCTCCGCGGCTTTCACGTCGAGGTCTAGCTTGCGGAAGGCGATTTCCAGGTCGAGCGACTGTATCCATGTTTGGTTCGCGATGAGTTGGACGGCATCGGTCGCAGGAAGAGCGGGTTCAACGAATGCAATCACCTCGCCAGCTTCAACGCGCTCACCGACGCGCGGAAAATGCGCGCCATTGGGAGGCGACAGTCGTCCGGCGATGGGCGGACTGACGACGGCGGAGGTTCCGTGCTTGGGGACGATCCGCGCAGGAGCTACGATCCGGTGCGTCAGCGTTTGTTGCGCCGCCGCCGTCAGCAACAATCCGACCTTCCACTGCTGCTCGAGTAGAAATGGCACAAGATCGGGTGGATCATCAGTCGCCGCGGCCCTCGCCGCATTTTCTGCACCAAGCTCGGTTGCGTGGACGATCATGGTGCCAACATCGACGGTATCCTGTACCTGCGAGCCGCCGAGATGCAGTCGCAGTCGATACTCGCCCGGAGTCTTGAAAACCCATTCCGGTACAAATAGCCCGTCGCGTTTCGGGGCGTCGAACGTCAAGTTGACAGGCAGCCCGGTCGGCGGTGTGACCTCAAAGACAAGCGATCCAGTACGCATCGGTTCTCCGGTGGATAGCACCGAGAAGTGTGCGAGGAACTCCGCCTGTTCGCCCTGCACAAGATGCGGATACTCCATGAACAGAAGCACTTTCGACGTGAAGAGCGTGACGCTGATCGGTTCGAGGCCCTCTTCGTCACCATGATCATGTGCGTGCTCGCCACCGCCTCCGTGGTCACGGTTGTTCGTCCCCGGTGTGCCTTCACTTGGGCGGTCGCACCCTGCGACTACGCTTAGTGTCAGCACCGCGGCGAGTGTCAGCGTTCGTAAACAGTCTTGCATAGGTTCGGCTCTTGAAGTTCGCGCACCAGCCCCGCGCACAACACGCAGGGGCAAGTCCTACCGCGCACACCGCTGGCAGGAGAAAAGCAGGTTAGAGTACGAGAATCAATCAGAGCAGAAGTGCATGGCTGGATTGCAGAAGAGCGTCGAGCGCGCAAACCGGGCGCAGCAGGTGAGCCGAACGCCAAGGATCGCCTGAAAGCTTGGCGATCGCTGTCGAATCGCGTGGCAACATCGACCGGGGCGATGCGTGAGAGGACGAACGCAGGATCGAGGCGAACACTGCGCCGGATGAGAAATGGGAATGCACGGCGTTGGCCGGGATGCTCACGAATACGAGCAGCGAGTCTGCACACGCGTCGCCGTCCGAGTCGTTTTTTCTGTCATCGCTGTCGTGATCGTGGTTGCCGTCGTGGTGGTGATGCCAATCCGTGCACAATTCGCCATCGCGCAAATCATCGAGCGCCACCGTATGCGAGTGAAGACCGTGGTCGCTGTGGTCGTGCAGCACCAGTCCGCCCGCGAACGGCGCCCTCGCAAGCGTTGCAAGAATCAGCACTACCGCCATGAAAGCGGCTTGGTTTGACCTAGTGTTGAATCCGTTCATAGACATCCAGCCCGTTCGGAAAGTATCGACTCGAACACGCGCTCACTCTACACGCTACGTGAAGTCGGTGTCAACCAGGTCTATAACGCACCCGTTTCGACAATGAACACGCAGCAGATTGTTCGGCAGAGATGCAAGACCGGCCAAGTCGCGATGCGACGCGCCAAGGCGCGGAGAGAATGGAACGTATCGAGACTTGGCTGAAGCGACAACCCTTCTTGACGCGGTGTCGGTGACCGTGTCGTGGCCTGTTCTATTCTGATTCGCTCATATGCGGAGCGGCGAGTCTCATCCGCGGGTTATCGGGCGTTACATGCTCCACAAACGATCGCGATACGCGAGCGGCAGCTCGTATCGGACGCACACTAACATTCAATATCAATGTCGCACACGGAATCATTCAGGAAGACGCGATTTCCGCCGATGCGTTTCGCGGGTCTGCGTCGGGTCTGTGCGTATCTGTAGCAGCGACGGGCTGCTTTGTCGCCCGAAAAAAGTGGGCAGCAGAGAGACCACTGGGACTCAAGGGGTACGGCTTTTCGCACCGGGTCCGTTCTTCGGGCCAAGTTGGTTCGATCGTCGCGTGGACTGTGATCATCGTCGGGGGGTCGTGATGGACACACAACAGAGACGTTTGGCGTTTGCCATTCTGGCAACCGTTGTAGCGGTGGTTTTCTTTCTGGTCGATTTGCGCCTACCGCTCGGCGTCGCTGCGGCGGTTCCTTATGTCACCGTCGTGCTCATTGGACTGCTGTCTCCACGGCGGACCGACATCCTCGTCTTCGCCACGGTCTGCTCCGTTCTTACGATCTTTGGATATGTTGGCTCGCCCGGAGGCGGCGAGCTTTGGAAAGTGATCGCCAATAGGGCGCTCGCCCTCTATGTTATCTGGGCCATCGCCCTGCTCGGGTACTTTCTTCGTCGGAAGGATAGTGCGCTTCGCGCCAGCGAGTCGCGTGCCGCCAGCGTGGCGGAACATCGCGACAAGAATGTCGACCCAATCTTACAAGTGACAACTGATGGCATTGTCACATACGCCAACCCCGCGAGCGTCGGACTCCTTGCGTTCTGGGCTACGACCCTCGGACGAAGCGTGCCAAAACTGTGGCGAGGACGGGCGACCGCGACGCTCGACTCGGGTCGTCCCGCCGACTTCGAACTGGATTGCGGAGAACGCGTTCTCCGAGTCACGGTCGTTCCGGATGCGTCCGGCTCACTTGTCGAATTCTTTGCACATGACATCACCGATCAAAAACGCCTACAGGTGGATCGTGAACGCATGGGCCGCGCGCTAGAGCAATCGCTCAACGAGGTTTTCGTCTTCGACGCAACAACACTTCGTTTTATCGAGGTCAATCGCGGGGCGCGTCGAAATCTTGGCTACACCCTTGAGGAACTTCAGAAGCTCACACCCGTTGACATCAAGCCGCAACTTTCGGAGGACGCCTTTGAGAAGTTGGTTGCGCCGCTTCGAGCCGGTGCGCGCGAGAAGCTTCAGTTCGAGACTGTGCATGGGCGGAAAGATGGTTCAACCTATCCCGTAGAGGTCCACCTTCAGCTCTGTGCAGGTGAGGCCCCGTTCTTCGTTGCGATCGTTCTGGATATCACAGAACGAATACGGTCGGAGAGGAAATTACTTGATTCTGAAAGAAGAATCCGCGCCTGGCTGGAGCACTCGCCGGTTTGCACAAAGATCGTGGATTTGAAATTCAACCTGCAATACATGAGTTACGCTGGAGTCCGTGGGCTGAACATCGCCGACATCACACAGTACTACGGAAAACCGTATCCCTTCGACTTTTTTCCGAAGGCCTTCCGAGACTCAATGACTAAGAATCTTGAAAAGGTACGGGATACGGGGGAGGTTGCTACCCAGGAAGCTCCGGTTTCTGATACCGATGGGAACACGTTGTGGTTTCATTCAACGCTCGTGCCAGTAAAGGATGACGGAGGACGGGTCGAGTACATCATGGTCGTGTCGGTAAACACAACTGAACGCAAACAGGCCGAACTCGAATTGGTTGAGGCACGAAGAATCGCCGAAAGCGCCAACAAAGCCAAGAGCGAGTTCTTGGCCAACATGTCACATGAAATCCGCACACCGATGACAGCGATTCTGGGATTCGCGGAGAATATGGAGGATCCTGAGCTTTCAGAGCGAGAGAAGCTCGAAAGCGTTCGCACAATTCGGCAAAATGGCGAGCACCTGCTCGCGATCATCAACGACATTCTTGATCTCTCAAAGATTGAGGCGGGAAAGATGTCGGTGGATCGCGTGAATTGTCATCCGTCTCGCGTCATCGCCGAGGTCGCATCGCTGGTACAGACGCAGGTCGCCGCGAAGCAATTGCTGTTCACGATGGAATACGCAACGCCAATTCCCGAAACGATCAAGAGCGATCCGATGCGCTTACGACAAATACTCCTCAACCTCGTCGGCAATGCCGTCAAATTCACGGATGCCGGAGAGGTCTGCATCGTCGCCGCCTTTGTGAATCGATACGACGCATCGTTCCTCCGGTTCGACGTTAGCGACACGGGGCGAGGGATGACAGGCAAACAGGCGAGCCATATCTTCGCTGAATTCTCACAAGCAGACGCGTCCACGTCGCGAGAGTTCGGTGGGACCGGGTTGGGGCTGACGATCAGCAAACGTTTGGCGAAGCTCCTCGGCGGCGATGTGGAACTGATCCAGACCAAGTTCAACGAGGGCAGTGTCTTCCGTGCCACCGTCGCCACCGGACCTGTCAACGGCGTCAAAATGCTTACGGCTGCGACACCAGATGGTTCCGACCGTCCTGCCGGGCCTGTCTCGACAGCGCACAACGATCTCCAAGGATGTCGGATCCTGCTTGCAGAGGACAACTACACCAACCAGATCCTGATCGTGGGCATCCTCGAAAAGGCGGGTGCTATGGTCAAAGCGGTGAAGGACGGATGGCTCGCGTTCGATGCGGCGACGGCGGCCCGCGACGAAGGTGCAACATTCGATGTGATTCTGATGGACATGCAAATGCCCGTCATGGATGGATACGAGTCGACGCGATTGCTTCGAGAGAAGGGGTACACCCGTCCGATTATCGCCTTGACCGCGAATACGATGGACTCTGACAGGGACAGGTGCTTGACGATCGGGTGTGACGACTTCGTTCCCAAGCCCATCAACCGTGCTCTGCTCATCGAAATCATCCGAGCACATTGGGCCATGGCGACAGAGAACCCAGTCACATGCTCGCGATCGTAGGCCGCCCATTTGGGTCGTTCGGACTCGTCGTGCCAGACCATGCCCGGTGGTCCGCGCCCCATTTTCGGACGTCTTTTTCGCAAGGAGTCGTGTCAATTTTGACCCCGGCCTCCCGTTCTCAGGCAATTTATGGGTCTCAGGCGAAATTCCCTCTTTTCAACGAGACTTAGAGGTTGTATCCCCGCCCAGCTTGCCTATAATGAAGGGCGTCGTTCCGCGGGCGGATTTTGCCATAGGGGGGGCCTATTGAGGTCTGGTGGCGGACGACCATCGGGAATCAGGTAAGAAGCATACTGCGCGTCGTTCTGCTCCAACAACGGAGTTGGCTTGGCGCGTGGCAGGGGTGATGGGGTCTCCTCATCGGAGGGTATTATTCAAATGTTCACCATGTTGCAACGGCGTTCGCAGCGTGCGGTCACCGCACGCCGCATACCGTACAGTTTCATGTTGCCTCTGATCGCCATTGCATGCGTGGTCAGTGTCCCGTCGCTCTCGTTCGCCGAGCGCGTCACGCAGCAGCTCAATCCCCAGCAAGACCGAAGCAGCGCCGATGCGAGTCAACTCGCCGCTGTTCCCGAGCATGGTCTCGGCGCAACAAAGGGGTGCTTCTTCCGGTGCGTCGGTGAGACGACGGACTGCACTGCGACGGCTGTCTTCCTCGACGACTTCGAGGATGCGCTTGTCATCAAGGAAGCCTATGACGAGGTCAATACGGGATCGGGCGTCGTTCGGATTCCCGCCGTCGGTAACCTACCGATTGTGACTGTGTTGGGTAACGCGATTTGCACCGATGACGGTGGCATCTGCGATCCCGTGACCGGCACGAACTGTGCGCTACCATGTACGATCGGTCCGACGGGGTTCGCTGGCTCATCCCTTCCTGGGTTGATCGGAAATGGGCGTGTCCGATTCGCCCAGAATCAATACGTGATTCAACCGGGGGACGTGCCGAATCTTGGCGACACCGTTTTCTTTGTCTGGGAGGACTTGTGCAACAGCGGTTCGACGAGTTGCCCTGTCAATGATCTTACGACGCCCGCCGGTTCAAACACGATCGTTCCAGATTGCAATGACAACAACGATTGCACGGCGGACATCTGTTTTGAAGGCGCATGCAGCAACGAGCCTGACTGTCTCGACGACCCCGATTGCGATGACGGGGACGTTTGCACGACAAACACCTGTACCGCCGAGGGTTGCTGTGATATCTCGCCGATTTGCCTTACCAGCGCAGACTGTAACGATGGCGACGCATGCACTGAGGATGTCTGTCTGGCGTCTGGCTGCTGCGAAAACACACCGCTGTGCCCGAGCATCGATGATTGCGACGACAACAATGTCTGCACGACAGACATTTGCGGGGCGTCGGGTTGCTGCGAGAACACGCCCGAGTGCATGTCGGCCATCGACTGCGACGACGCTGACATCTGCACCACTGACTCATGCACCGCTGAGGGTTGCTGCGAGAACACGCCCGAATGCACGTCAGCGGTCGACTGCAACGATGGCGACGACTGCACGGCGGACTCTTGTACCGTCGATGGGTGTTGTGAGAACATTCCGCTATGTGAGAGTGCCATTGATTGTGACGACCAGAACGTATGTACGTTGGATGCATGCGGCCCTGACGGTTGTTGCGAGCATGTTCGCGAGTGTATGACGGCATCCGACTGCGATGACGGTGATGTTTGCACAAGTGACACCTGTTCACCTGAAGGCTGCTGCATTAGCGAACCGCTATGCGTTCAGGATCAGGATTGCGACGATGGCAACGTCTGCACCGCCAATGCATGCGGTCCCGACGGTTGTTGCGAAGCCATTCCGGACTGTACAACCGCTGCCGACTGTGATGATGGCAATGAATGCACCGGAGATTCTTGCTCGGCGGCGGGCTGCTGCGAGCACTCCGAAAAAGTATGTTCGGACGGTAATTCTTGTACGCTGGACGAGTGCGTTCGTGGCACTGGCTGCGTCTTTACGAAGCTCGATCCGCTTCCGCTCAATTGCGTCAACGTCCCCGCGATGTCCCAATGGGCAACGACCGTGCTGGTCCTCGCGCTTGGCGTCATGATCGCGATTCGATTCGGGTCCAAAGCATCCGAGCCAACTTCTTAACCTGAGAAAAATTTTAGGGTCGACTCAAAACGACGCTAAACGTCCAGAATCAGCGATTCATTGAAGTGTAACTTTTCTCGTGTCGTTCCTACTCTGCGCCTGCAATCACTGCCCAAAGAATCTTGTTGTAACTTGTCGGCCGAATTGTTAGCGTCCTCTTATCGGTCTTGATCGCGGTGCAACGTCCCATGTCCACTGTCGCTGCGCGAGAGGCCGATCGTAGAGGGAATCGGCTGCGCCCATCTTTGCAGCCACGTCGCGGCGCAGTCTTCTAGCAAGGGTTCATCCTTGCGGCTCGCATCGCACAATGAAGGAGAAATGTCCCCAAATGAAGTCTCAAATCCCCCGCAGATTATGGCCAACTTCGTCGCTTCCGCTCGTCGTTGCAGCAGTTGTGGTCCTTGTCGCCTCAAGCTACACAAGTGCAAAGAGGCCAACTGTCCGCGTTGCACCGGAGGTCTCGGTCGGTGGCGTCGCGCAGAAAGCGTTCGTATCGCGGCAAGCAAGACTCCTCGCTGAGTTAACCGCTCTCGTTCCAGACGGAGCGCTCAAAGCTCCGGTGCTCGCTCCGATTACGCCGAGCGACCGAAAAAGTCTACAACTTCCCGCTCCGAATGGCGATGGCCCGCTACGCATCGGTGTTGTGAAACCTCTTGCAGGTGTTGAGGTTCGTCGCGGTCAGTTGGACAAACGCGGTACGATGGTAAAAACAGCCACCGGCGGATTTGTCTGGACATTGTCTGTGATGTCCGCGGATGCGCAGGCGATCCGAGTCAAGTTCGAGAATTTTTCCTTGCCCAAGAATGTCGAAATGTATTTCTTCGGCGTGGGGACGGTTGTTGATGGTCCTTACGCGGATGCGGGGAGAAATGGCAACGGCGAATTTTGGACTCGGTCCATCGCTTCTGAGAAAGGTATCATTCTTGTCCGGAGCACCGGCGCTATCAGCGACCTGGATCGCCGCGGAATTTCATTCGTCGTTTCAGCCGTTGGCCACATTCGCGGTCGTCCGCCTCAGGCGGTCGAAAAGAGTCACGATTCGTGGCCCTGTTCAGACAACGCTGCGTGCGTTGTCGATGTCAACTGCGTCAACACTGGTCCCGCTGCCCCGGCGGAAAACGCGATCGCAAAACTGGAATGGGTTTCCGGTCAGTTCATCAACACCTGTTCCGGTGGTTTGCTCGCAGACACTGATGGCAGTTCGCAGATTCCATACTTTCTGACGGCCAATCACTGCTTTTCATCGAGTAATTCGAGTACGGAGACTTTCTTCTTCTATACAACCGATTCCTGCAACGGTGCTTGTCCGGACGGTTTGGTTTCAGGTGGAACGCCGCCTCCGCCCA